>NZ_JBEXCY010000082.1:0-46198 GCF_040605515.1 Dactylosporangium sp. NPDC005572
CTGCGCCTCGCGGGTGCGGGCCGGCGGCCAGCTGACGTCGCACGCCCGGTGCCCGTCGGCGTGGTACTTGCCCTCCTCGGGGAAGAACTCGAGCGTGCCGACCAGCCCGTCGCCGGTGCGCAGCGCGTCGCGCACCCGGTAGTAGTCCAGTTCGGCCGACAGGAGCGTCGCCTCACGCGCCAGCGCGGGCGCCGAGTGCGCGTCGGAGTTCGACACCAGCCGGTACCGGTCGAGGGAGGACACCCGCCAGTTCATCTCCGGGTCGCTGGACAGCCCGGTCTCCACGGCGAAGATGTGGTCGGCCAGGTCGGCGTAGCAGTCGGCGATCGCGTCGAAGCCCGACTTCGAGCCGAGCGCGGAGAACCACGGCGTCCAGATGTGGGCCGGCACCAGGTACCCGTCGGGGCTGGCCTCCAGCGTGATCTCCAGCAGGTCGCGCGAGTCGAGGCCGAGGATCGGGCGGCCGTCGGAGCCCAGGTTGCCGATCCGGCCGAGCGCGGTGTTGAAGCGGGCGACCGCGTCGAAGTCGGGCTGGTAGATCAGGTGGTGCACCTTGCGGGTCTTGTCGCCCCGCTTGTAGATCGTCGAGATCTCCACCGACAGCATGAACCGGACCTCGGGCTCGGACAGCCGCGGGGGCAGCCGGCGCTTGACGCCCGCGTCGCGCTCGGGGTCGAGCCGGAAGAGCCCGGGCTCGGCCGGTACCAGCACTTCGCGCAGGTGGTCGTGCCAGGCCGGGTGGGTGAAGTCGCCGGTGCCGAGCAACGTGATGCCCTTGCGCCGGGCCCACCAGCTGAGGGTCTCCATGCTGAGGTCACGACTGCACGCCCGCGAATACTTCGAGTGGATGTGGAGGTCCGCGACAAAGTTCGAAGGCACGCTGCATCCTGTCACAGCCGCCTCAGGCGACGCCCGCTACGCGCCGTGCAACTCCACGACCGAGATGTCCGGCGGCGCCCCGAAACGCACCGGCGGCCCCCAGAAACCAGCACCGCGCGTGACGTACACCTGCGTGCCGTCCACGTTGCCCAGCCCGGCCACGACCGGCGCCTCCAGCGCCACCAACAGGTTGAACGGCACCATCTGCCCGCCGTGCGTGTGCCCGGAGAGCTGCAGGTCGACGCCGTGCTTCGCCGCGTCGTGGGCCTGGACCGGCTGGTGGGCGAGCAGCACCACCGGCCGCGCCGCGTCCCGCCCGCCGAGCGCCCTGGCGAAGTCCGGCCCGTCGTCGAAGTCGGAGCCGGTCACGTCGTTGACCCCGGCGAGGTCGAGCCCCTGGATGTCGACGCGCTCGTTGCGCAGCACCCGCACGCCGAGCGAGTTCACCTCGTCGACCCACTCCTGGTACCCGGAGAAGTACTCGTGGTTGCCGGTCACGAAGAAGCTTCCGTGCCGCGCCTTCAGGTCCTGCAGCGGCTCCGCGGCGGAGCCGAGTTCGGCGACGCTCCCGTCGACCAGATCGCCGACGACCGCCACCAGGTCGGCGCCGACGGAGTTGATGATCCGCACGATCCGCTCGGTGTGGGCCCGCCCGAGCAGCGGCCCGAGGTGGATGTCGGACACGACCGCGATCTTGAACCCGGCCATGCTCGCCGGCAGCTTCGCCAGCCGGATCGGCACCCGCTTGAGCTGCGGCTCCCCGAGCGCCTGGTACGCCCCGATCCCGACCGCACCGACGGAGAGCGCCCCCGCGGTGGCCGCGAGTGACCGCCCGAGCAGCAACCGCCGCGCCGGATCGAATTTCGGGTCCGGGGCAGCGGGCAACGGCTCAGCAGCGGAGGCAACCGAGGCCGCGGAGGCGGTGGAGTCAGCGGAGGCGGGAGACGCAGCAGAGGCGGTGGACACGGCTGAGGCGGAGGCGGCGACCTCTGCGGCCACCTCGGCGGAAGCGGCCGAGCCCACCCCGGCCGCCGCCGATGCGCGGCGGCGGAGCCACAGGCGCAGGGCCAGGCGGGGTAACTCCAGCAGAGCCAGCGTCACCAGCAGGTAGAACATCACGGCCAGCCACAGGTACCCCGGCCAGGCCAGGATCGCCTGCTGCGAGTGCGGCAGGACCCGGGTGCCGACCAGCGTGACCGGCAGCAGCACGGCGAGGGCGATCACGGCCACCGTGCCCGCGCGGCGCAGGCGGCCCGGGGCGGTGGTGTCCTTGACCAGGCGCTTCCACAGGTAGAAGTGGATGGAGCCGAGGATCAGCAGCACCACCGCGAGGAGCACGAAGATCACGGGATCAGCCGCCCGCGAAGGGTGGGAGGACGTCGACCGTCGCGGTCGGCGGGAGGTCGGCGGTGCGGTCGCGCCAGGAGACGCCGTCGACCAGGAACGAGCAGGCCGTCAAGACCGACGCCAGGTGTGGGCGGTCGGCCGTGATCAGGGTGACCAGCTCGTCGAGCGTCGCCGCTTCGAGCTTCTCCTCGGGCACGCCGGCGGCCGCGCGGGCCCCGGCGAAGTAGCGCACCAGCAGCACGCCGCTCAGCCTCCGATCGCCGACATGGGGCGGATGGGCTGCAGGAAGCGGGGGTCGTCGATCCCGTGGCCGGCCGGCTTGCCCCACATCGCCTTCCGCCACAGGTCGGCCAGCTCCTCGTCGGTCGCGCCGGAGCGCAGGGCCCCGCGCAGGTCGGTCTCGTCCTGGCTGAACAGGCACGAGCGGACGGCGCCGTCGGCCGTGAGCCGGGTGCGGTCGCAGGCACCGCAGAACGGGCTCGACACGCTCGCGATGACGCCGACGCGGGCCGGGCGGCCGTCGACCGCCTCATGGCCCTCGACCAGCCAGGTCTCGGCGGGCGCGCCGCCCCGGCGGGCAGGGTCGGGCAGCAGCGTGAACGCGGAGCGCAGCTGGGCCAGGATCTCGGCGCCGGTGACCATCTCCTCGCGGCGCCAGGTGTGGCCGGCGTCGAGCGGCATCTGCTCGATGAACCGCAGCTCGTAGCCGTGGGCCAGAGCGAACCGCAGCAACGGCACCGCCTCGTCGTCGTTGAGCCCGCGCAGCAGCACCGCGTTCATCTTCACGGGGACCAGGCCGGCCGCGGCGGCCGCGGAGAGGCCGGCGACCACGTCGGCGTGCCGGTCGCGGTGGGTGAGCGCCTTGAACCGGGCCGGGTCGGTGGTGTCGAGCGAGACGTTGACCCGGTCGAGCCCGGCGTCGGCGAGGGGGCCGGCCAGCCGGGTGAGGCCGATGCCGTTGGTGGTCAGCATGGTCTGCGGGCGCGGCTCGAGCGCGGCGACCGCCCGCACGATCTCCGGCAGGCCACGGCGCAGCAGCGGCTCGCCGCCGGTGAACCGCACCTCGGTGACGCCGAGCCGGGTCACGGCGACGGTGATCAGCCGCACGACCTCGTCATCGGTGAGGAGAGTCGGGCTGGGCAGCCAGTCGAGGCCCTCCGCGGGCATGCAGTAACTGCAGCGCAGGTTGCACCGATCGGTCAGCGAGACCCGCAAGTCGGTCGCCACACGGCCGTGCCGATCGGCAAGACCGGCGCCAGGAGGCTCCGAAGCGGTCATGCTCGAAACGGTACCCGAACCCACGCCGGCCAAGCGCCGAAGGCGTCGGCCCCTCAAGCAAGCAACTGACAGTTTTAGAGGGAGCGAACGGTGGATCGGACCGAGTCCCGGTACGCCGCCCCGAACAGGGCCGTATGCACCAGCAACAGATAAAGCCGGTGCAGGGGCACCCTCTCGCGCCAGCCGTCGGACAACGGCCACGCCTCTTGGTAGGCGGCCAATAACCGATCGTAATGAGGTGTACCGCCCCAGAGACCCAGTAGTGCCAGGTCGGTTTCGCGGTGCCCGCCGTGCGCCGCTGGGTCGACCAGCCAGCCGTCGCCGCGCCGATCCCAGACCACGTTGCCCGGCCAGAGGTCGCCGTGGATCCGTGAGGGTGGCTCGTCGCCGCCGTAGGAAGAAATGTCCGACATAATCCGTTCGACGACCGTCGCGTCATCCGAGGTCAACGCGCCACCAAAAACAGAAGTACGCAGAAACGGCGCGAGACGATGAGCGGCGAACCATGCGCCCCACGGCCCCGGCGAAGGGTCGTTCGGCAACGGAGCGGTGCCGATGTACCCGGACCACGAGGCCCCGAAGGACGGCGCACCCGCACGGTGCAGCGACGCGAGCCGCCGACCGAGCCGCTCAGCGCCCGCCGCCGTAGCCTCCCCATGATCGATCCACGTAAGTGCCAGCATGTCGGGAAGAACGGCGATCACCTCCGGTACCAGATCCGGAGCAGCGTCCCGAAGCCACCGCAACCCCTCCGCCTCAGCGGCGAAGAAGCCGGGCGGCGGATCGACCAGCGTCTTGGCGAACAGCGACCCCCCGTCGTCGAGGGTGAGCCGCTGCGCGGTGCAGATCGACCCGCCGGGCACCGGCGTCTCCCGGATCCGCTGGTGCTTGAGGAAGGTCGGCAGCTGCGAGGGATGCGCCTTGAGGTAGTCGAGGTCCATCAGCGCTCCGTTCGCAGGTGGTGCGTGGCGGCCAGCAGCGGCGGCACGAGCGCCCCGCCGACCAGGCTCAACAGGCTCAGGACCCGGTCGGATGTGCCCATGTGACCGGCGTGCAGCGCGTGATAGCCGAAGTGCAGCGTGCCGAACACGGCGGTCGCGATCCCGGCGAGCCAGCTGACGGCCGGCTGGTCGACGACCGACGCGCCCACGAACAGCACCGCCAACGTCAGCATCGTGGCGCCCAGATCGACGACGAGGTGCTGGTTGTACGGCGGGTACGCCGACGTCCACCGCAGCCCGAAGCCAGGAAAGGTGCCGTAGAAGTGCTCGGGGGAGGCCACGGCCCACCCGCCCCACACCAGGTTGACCAGCCCGAGAGCGGCGAACCCGGCGCGCCGGAGGACTCTAGTCGCGGGCGGCCCGGAGAGCTTCACGCGCGTCATCGTACGAGCGCAGGACCTCCCGCACCGGCGCGACGATGTGCGTGGCGGCGACCTCGGCGATCGCGTCGCGCAGCCGGCGCTCGGCCCGCGCCCGGGCCCGGCGGGCGGCGATCCCGACCACGGGCCGGATCACCACCGCGAGCAGCAGCCCGAAGAGCAGGCCGCCGCCGAGCAGCGCGGTGGCCAGCGGCAGCCGGCCGACCTGCGGGCCGTCGAGGTCGGGCAGGCCGAGGAACGCGAAGGCGGCCCGCAGGGCCAGCCAGACCAGCCCGGCCAGGGCGGCCGCCGCGCCCAGCCACTGCAGCGCGCCGACCAGCCGCCACCAGACCGGCTTGCGGGCCATCCCCAGGTCGGCCGAGGCCACGGCGACGTCGAGCGCGTCGGGCACGTCGTCGACCCGGGAGCGCGACGCCTTCGTGACGGCCTCCGGCCACGGCTCGGGCAGCCCGGCCCCGGCCTCCTGGGCGACGTCGCGCGAGGCCAGCGTGACGGCCGCCTTCTGCGCGGCCGTCGACTCGGGCAGCGACGTGGCCGACGGGGTCGGCAGCGGCGCGCTCGGCAGGTGCAGCCGGCGCAGCGGGTCGGGCCGCAGGCGGCGCAGCCAGCGGGCGACGGGCCAGCCGAGCGAGCCCGTGGCGCGGTGGCGGTACGTGCGCTCGGTGGCCTCGACGACGATCGGCACCCCGGCCGCGGCGGACAGCGCCCCGGCGAGCCGGTCGACGGTGCCGCGGGAGATCCGCTCGCCCCCGCCCGTGTCCAGGGCGACGACCGGCTCCAGCCCGTCGACCACCTCGCTGACGTCGCCGGCCAGCCGGCGCAGCGACGACTGCCGGTCGGCGACCGCCCGCTCCAGCGTGGCGCGCAGCGTGGCCAGGCCGGGCTGGCCCTTGGCCGAGGTGGCGAAGGCGGGCACCCCGCCGAGGCCGTCGGCCTCGAGCAGCCGCTGGAGGTCGGCGATGAGCCGCCCGCTGTCGGCGCGGTTGAGCCGGTCGGCCTGGTTGAGCACGACCACGGTGACGTCACGGTGCCGTTGGAAGTTGGCGAGGTACTGCTGGTGAACCACCCGGTCGGCGTACTTCTGCGGGTCGAGCACCCACACGACCAGGTCCACGAGGCGCAGCAGCCGGTCGACCTCCATCCGGTGCCGGGCCTCGATCGAGTCGAAGTCGGGCAGGTCGAGCAGCACCAGCCCGCGCAGGGCGGCCTCGTCCTCGCCGTCGAGCGCGCTCTCGCGGTTGAACCGGCGGCTGGGCGGCACGCCGAGCCAGTCGAGCAGCGGCCCGGCCCCAGCCGGACCCCACACGCAGGCGTGCGCGACGCCGGTCGTCGGGCGGCGGACCCCGACCCGGGACAGCTGGAACTTCGAGATCGCGTTGAACAGGCTGGACTTGCCGCTGCCGGTCGCGCCGGCCAGGGCCACGACGGTGTGCGCGCGGGAGAGGGCCAGCCGCTCGCCGGCCCGGTCGATCACGGTCCGCGCGGTGACCAGCTGCTGCTCGGGCACGTGCTCCTCGGCCGCGCGCACGAACCGGCGCAGCCCGTCGACCCGCGCGACCAGCCGGTCGGCGTCGACCGCCCCGCCGCCCTGGCGCGGGATCACCTGCTTGATCCGTTCGACAAGGCTCATGACGTCCCGTCCAGATCGGCCGCCAGCCGGGCGTTGTGCACCGTCGTGCTCGCGCCGCGCAGGCGGGCGGCCTCGTCCTCGTCGATGCCGGCCCCCTCCAGCGCGCTGCGGAACCGGCCGGACTCCTCGTCGAACAGCGTGGCGACCCGCTCGACGAGGTCGCGGCGGGCCCGCGCGGCCAGTGCCCGGACGGCCTGGTCGCCGAAGATCGCCTCCAGCACCTTCTGCGCGGCCACGGTGGTGCCGCCGGCCACGGCGATCTCGGCGCCGGTCGGGATGAACGCGGTCGCCGCGAAGACGCTGACCATGACCAGCAGGCCGGTGGCGTTGACGGCGTAGGCGCTGGCCCGGGCGAGGACCCGCTTGTCGCCGGCCTCGGTGCGCACGAGCTCGAGGACCGAGCGCTGCCAGTCGCGGATCAGGCGACCGATCCGCTCGTCGAGGTCGTCGGACGGGGCGGTGAGGCTCGGCACGGCGTCGAGCAGCGCGACGCCGGCCGGGTGCGCCCGCCAGGCCGTGGCGGCGTTCTCGGCGGCGTCGGTGGCGGCGCCCTTGAGCAGGACGGACAGCCCGGTGCCGATGGCCTCCTGGAAGCGGGCGCCGGGGGCCGGCCGGCCGGTGATCGCGGCCACCACCCGGTCCCGGGCCTTGCCGACCCGGGCCTGCAGGGCGCGCATGATGTCGCCGGTGCCGACGAGCTCCTGCCAGCGGGCGAGCACCTCGCCGCGCAGCAGCGCGCCGTCGTGGATGCCCTTCTCGACCGACTCGGTGGCGGCCCGGTAGGCGCCGTTGACCGCCTCCTGGAGAACCCGGGCCGCGGCCAGCTGGTCGTCGGCGGCGGCGGAGAGCACCACGATGTCGACGGTGAGGGCGTCGATCGCCCCGGCGACGGTCTGGCGGACGACGGCGGCGCGGGCGTCGGCGTCGCGGGCGAGCCGGGTGAACCAGTCGCGCAGCGGGCCGACCTGCGCCTCGGTGAGCAGGCCCTGGCCGTCGAGGCGGGCCTCGGGCAGGACGAACAGCGGTACCGCACCCAGGTCGTGCTCCTGGAGCATGCTCTTGAGGTGCGGTCCGATCTCGTCGGCCGCGCCGCCGCCGGGGACCCGGTCGAGGACGAGGGCGACCGCCGTGCCCCGGTTGCGTGCGGTGTGCAGCATGCCCCAGGGCACCGCGTCGGCGTACCGGGCGGCGGTGGTGACGAAGAGCCACAGGTCGGCGGCGGCCAGGAGCTGCCCGGCGAGCTGCCGGTTGGCGTCGACGACCGAGTCGATGTCGGGCGCGTCGAGGAAGGCCAGGCCGGGGCTGAGCGCCGGCGCGGAGACCACCTGGAGGGACCGCGGGTCGCTGCTCGGCCCGGACGTGCGCGCGAGCGTCGGCAGGAGGTTGGCCTGGGAGAACCACGGCATGTCGGTCGGGTGGCAGACCAGCACCGGCGCGCGGGTCGTCGGGCGCAGCACCCCGGACGGGCTGACCGGCGTGCGGACCAGGCTGTTGACCAGGGTGGACTTGCCGGCGCCGGTGGAGCCGCCGACGACCACGAGCAGCGGCGCGTCGAGCCGGTCGAGACGGGGGAGCAGGTAGTCGTCGAGCTGGTCGACCATGCCCTTGGCGACCGTCCCCGCGCGCTCGGCGCTGGGTAGCGGCAGGGCGAAGCGGACGGCCCGGACCGTGTCGCGCAGCTCCACGAGCGCCGCGGTGAGGGCGCCGGTCGGCGTCGACTCGGGCGTGCGGGCGCGAGGTGGCCGACCGGAGGACGGGCCATCCGCCGAAGGGCCGGGTGCCGTCGACCGGGCGGACACCGACTCGCCCTGTGTGGTCACGGATAAAGCGTGCACGATGTGACCGGCGAGCGCCATGCAATGGCCGTAAGCATCGATGTCACCCAGCGCAATCTCACCCCGTGACCACCCGGTTGTACGTTAGGTTGCGTCAAGCTCACTCAAGCTCGACTTGACGATCGAGAGTCGCGTGGCACTATTGAGTGACAGTCACTCAACTTCGCAGCCGGCGCCCAACCGCCGCCTGCGGCATGGAGGTCAAGCAGCTATGGCACGTGCGGTCGGCATCGACCTCGGAACCACCAACTCGGTGGTCAGTGTCCTGGAGGGCGGCGAGCCCAGCGTTATCGCCAACGCCGAGGGTGCGCGCACGACGCCGTCCATCGTCGCGTTCGCGCGCAACGGCGAGGTGCTGGTGGGTGAGGTCGCCAAGCGGCAGGCCGTCACCAACCCGGATCGGACGATCCGTTCGGTCAAGCGGGAGATGGGCACCACCTGGGCCATCGACATCGACGGCAAGAAGTACACCCCGCAGGAGATCTCCGCGCGGGTGCTCATGAAGCTCAAGCGTGACGCCGAGGCCTACCTCGGCGAGCAGATCACCGACGCGGTCATCACCGTGCCGGCATACTTCAACGACGCGCAGCGCACCGCCACGAAGGAGGCCGGCGAGATCGCCGGTTTCAACGTGCTGCGCATCGTCAACGAGCCCACCGCGGCCGCCCTGGCCTACGGGCTCGACAAGGGCTCCAAGGAGCAGACCGTCCTGGTCTTCGACCTCGGTGGCGGCACGTTCGACGTCTCGGTGCTGGAGCTGGCCGAGGGTGTCGTCGAGGTCAAGTCGACCTCCGGTGACAACCACCTCGGTGGCGACGACTGGGACGAGCGGATCATCGACCACCTGGTGAAGACGTTCCGCGGCCAGCACGGCATCGACCTGGCGGCCGACAAGATGGCGATGCAGCGGCTCAAGGAGGCGGCCGAGAAGGCCAAGATCGAGCTGTCCGCCGCGACGACGACCTCGATCAACCTGCCCTACATCACCGCCGGCCCGGACGGGCCGCTGCACCTGGACACCCAGCTGTCCCGGGCGGAGTTCCAGCGCATGACGCAGGACCTGCTGGACCGCACCAAGGTGCCGTTCGAGCAGGCGATCAAGGACGCCGGCATCAAGCTGTCCGCGCTCGACCACGTCATCCTCGTCGGCGGCTCGACCCGCATGCCGGCCGTGACCGACCTGGTCAAGCAGTTGACCGGCCGCGAGCCCAACAAGGGCGTCAACCCGGACGAGGTCGTCGCCGTCGGCGCCGCCCTGCAGGCCGGCGTGCTCAAGGGCGAGGTCAAGGACGTGCTGCTCCTCGACGTCACCCCGCTGTCCCTCGGCATCGAGACCAAGGGCGGCATCATGCACAAGCTGGTCGAGCGCAACACGACCATCCCGACCAAGCGGTCCGAGGTCTACACCACGGCCGACGACAACCAGCCCTCCGTGCTCATCCAGGTCTTCCAGGGCGAGCGCGAGATGGCGGCCTACAACAAGCGTCTCGGCACCTTCGAGCTGACCGGCATCGCGCCGGCGCCGCGCGGCGTGCCGCAGATCGAGGTCACCTTCGACATCGACGCCAACGGCATCGTGCACGTGTCCGCCAAGGACCTCGGCACGGGCAAGGAGCAGTCGATGACGATCACCGGCGGCTCGGCGCTGCCGAAGGACGACATCGAGCGGATGATGCGCGACGCGCAGGACCACGCCGACGACGACAAGCGCCGCCGCGAGGAGGCCGAGACCCGCAACCTGGCCGAGGCCCTGCAGTGGCAGACCGAGAAGTTCCTTGCCGAGAGCGGCGACAAGATCCCGGCTGACGCCCGCGAGCAGATGAACGAGGCGCTGGGCGACCTGCGCAGCGCGCTCGGCGGCAACGACACCGAGCGGATCAAGGCGGCGCACGAGAAGCTGGCCCAGGTCTCGCAGCAGGCCGGCAGCGCGCTCTACGAGCAGCAGCGGCAGCAGCAAGCGCCGGGCGGCGACGCCCCGGGTGCCGGCGCGGCCGGTGCGTCGGCCGGTGGCACGACGGCGGGCAACGGCCCGGACGACGTCGTCGACGCCGAGATCATCGATGAGGACAACAAGAAGTGACCGACGAGAACCGCGCCGCCGGCTCGGAGGAGCCGGCGGAGCGCGTTGTGATCACCGAGGAACCGAAGGAAGAGACCGCGGAGGAGGCGAACGTGGAGGTCGACGAGGCCGAAACCGAAACCGGGACTCCCGGGCCGGTGGCCGAGCCCGACGCGGTGGAGGGCGAGATCGTGGACGAGGCGTTCACAGTCCACGCGCCGCCGGCCGACGAGCCCGGCGCGGCGGCCGCGCAGGGCACCACCGACGACGCGCACCAGCACGGCCTCGGCGCCGAGCTGGCGGCGCTGCGGACGGAGCTCGACGAGCGCACGCGTGACCTCCAGCGGGTCACGGCCGAGTATGCGAACTACCGCAAGCGGGTCGAGCGGGACCGGGCCCTCGTGGTCGAGCAGGCCACCGGCAACGTGCTGGGTGCGCTGCTGCCGGTGCTCGACGACCTCGACCGGGCGCGCGACCACGGCGACCTGGTCGGCCCGTTCGGGGCGGTCGCGGAGCAGCTCGTCGCCGCGCTGACGAAGTTCGGGCTGACCGTGTTCGGCTCCAAGGGCGACCCGTTCGACCCCACTCGCCACGAGGCGGTGGCCCACCTGACGTCGGCCGAGGTGACCGAGCCCACATGTATCGACGTGATGCGGCGCGGCTACCTTCTCGGCGAGCGCCTGCTGCGGCCCGCGCTCGTCGCGGTCGCCGACCCGGAGTAGACGAACGCCTGGAGGAGGTGGCGCGATGAGTTCGAAGGACTGGTTGGAAAAGGATTTCTACGCGGTTCTGGGCGTCACCAAATCCGCTTCCACCGACGAGATCAAGAAGGCGTACCGCAAGCTCGCCCGCGAGCTGCACCCCGACCGCAACCCGAACAACGCGGCGGCCGAGGAGCGGTTCAAGGCGGTGTCCGAGGCCTACGACGTGCTCTCCGACGAGCGTCGTCGCAAGGAGTACGACGAGATGCGGTCGCTGTTCGGTGCGGGGCAGTTCCGCCGCAACGCGCGGGCCGGCGGCCCGGCCGGTGCGGGTGGGTTCGACTTCACCGACCTGTTCGGGAACGGTGCCGCGGGTGCTCCCCGCGGCGCCGGTGGCGGCGGGGGTGGCGGTGGCGACCGCCGGTTCGGCGGTGCCGGCTTCTCCGACCTGTTCAGCTCGATCTTCTCGGGCGGCGGCGGGGGCGGCCCGGCCGGCGCGCCGGCCGGGCGGCGGGCGCGCGGGCGGGACGTCGAGACCGAGGTGGTGCTCAACTTCGCCGACGCGGTGCAGGGCGCGACGCTGCCGATCACGCTGCGCACGCCGGGCACCTGCGACACCTGCCACGGCAACGGCGCGGCGCCCGGCACGTCCCCGCGGACCTGCCCCAAGTGCCGCGGGCTCGGCGTGGTGAGCACCAACCAGGGCTCGTTCAGCTTCACCGAGCCGTGCCGTGAGTGCCAGGGCGTCGGCACGATCGTTGACGAGAAGTGCCCGGAGTGCCACGGCACCGGCGGGGTCACCAAGACCCGCACGATCAACGTGCGGATCCCCGCCGGCGTCGCCGACGGCCAGCGCATCCGGCTGGCCGGCCGCGGCGAGCCGGGCGCGCGCGGTGGCGCGGCCGGCGACCTGTTCGTGCTGATCAAGGTCCGTGCCGACCCGGTCTTCGGCCGGTCGGGCGACGACCTGACGCTGACGGTGCCGGTGTCGTTCGCCGAGGCGGCCCTCGGGGCCGACCTGCGGGTGCCGACGCTCGACGCGACCGTGCTGCTGCGGGTGCCCCCGGGCACGCCGAGCGGGCGGACGCTGCGGGTGCGGGGCAAGGGCGTCACCCGGCGCGACGGCAACGTGGGCGACCTGCTGGTCACCATCGACGTCCACGTGCCGGCCGAGCTGTCCGAGGAGGCTCGGCAGGCACTGACCGACTTCGCGGCAGCGGCGCCGCCGGCGCCGCGCGAGCGGCTCGACGCGATCGCACGGGAGCGCAGTAGCTATGAGCAGCGGTGACAACGGCGAGGACCGCGAAATCTTCCTCACGTTCGAGGCGGTTTCCGACGCCAAGGTGCTGATCATTTCCATCGCGGCCAGGCTGGCCGGGATGCACCCACAGACCCTGCGGCAGTACGACCGCATGGGCCTGGTGCAGCCCGGCCGCACCTCCGGCGGCGGCCGCCGCTACAGCGAGCGCGACGTCGCGCTCCTGCGCGAGGTGCAGCGGCTCAGCCAGGAGGAGGGCGTCAACCTCGCCGGCATCAAGCGGATCATCGAGCTCGAGGGCATCGTCGGCGACCTGCGGCAGCGGGTGGCCGAGCTCGAGGACGAGCTGATCCGCACGCGGTCCCGGCTGGCCCAGCTCGAGGCGGCGGGCTTTCCGCGCCGCGATCTGGTCCCGCAGCATCAGCACCAGACGGCACTGGTCGTCTGGCGACCGGGTCGCAAGGACGTTTGAGCGCCGCGGGCGCCGGGCATCCTGACAGCAGGGAATGGTGCGGTTGTTCCGGAGGCTGACCGGGATGCTCGCGCAGGGGTGTGGTCACCTCGGAAGGGCGTCCATTGCGGGCGCCCTTCCGGCCGTTGCGGGCAAACTCAGGCCAGCCGGCGCGGCTGGCGGACCAGGCCGCCCTCGCACCAGTCGTGATACTCGAACAGCTCCGGCCGGGCGAGCAGCATCCGGGCGTTGTGCGCCCACGTGGTGAGCAGCTCGTCGCCGTTCTCCTCGGCCTGCTCGACGAACTTCCGCAGCCGCCGCTTCGGGTGGGCCCGGAAGTGCGTGCGGATGCCGTCGGCGGCGTAGATGTAGAGGCAGTGCAGCGCGAACCGGCGCGCCGGGCAGGCCGGGTCCATCGCCAGGTCGAACAGCGTGCCGATGAGCCGGTCACCCGCGACGAGCAGGTCCCAGTCGGGCGGCATGGTCTGGAGCACGCTCGCGTCCGGGTGATAGGCCCACGCGCGCAGCTCGGCAGGAGTAGGGTCTACCGGGTTCGCGAAGCCTCGGAATCCCGCTTGTGTCACGCTCACCGTCTGCTCCCGTGGCCAGCGGGCTGAGTTATCGCCAGAGGTCCTGGGTCCGGCGACACGGTAGCCCGCCACCTGGCGACAGCGGAAGAGCCGAAGGGATTGGTTACCCTCCGGATACGCCGAAAATTCCGTAAAAATCATGTTTCCCGCACCGCAAAACGTGGGATGTCAATGGTTCGGCGGGGGTCTACAGTGTCGTCGTGAGCAGCGAGCGCCCGGACATGCGCATCTCCGACGCCGAGCGCGAGCGAGTGGTTGCCCAGCTCAATGACGCCGTCGCCGAGGGCCGGCTCACGCTGTCGGAGTTCGAGGAGCGGGTCGACGGCGTCCTGCGCTCGCGGACCTTCGCCGAGATCGAGCCCTATGTCGGTGACCTGCCGGTCCGCACCCCGGCCACCGCGCCCGACCTGCTGCCGATCCGCAACCGCTCGTCGAGCCTCAAGCGCCAGGGCCGCTGGACGGTGCCGCGGCGGATCGCGATCACCACCCGCTCCGGCGCCGTGAAGCTCGACTTCACCGAGGCCGTGTTCCTGCAGCACGAGGTGCAGATCGACATCGAGTCGCGGTCGAGCTCGATCGACCTGGTCCTGCCGGCCGGGGCCTCCGCCGACGTCGACCAGATCGACAACCACGCCAGCTCGGTCAAGACCAAGGTGCCGGCGGTCTACGACGCCGCCGGCCAGGGCGTGGTCTTCCGGATCAACGGCGAGCTGCGCAGCAGCAGCGTCCGCGTGCGGTATCAGCGACGGTTCTGGTGGTGGCGTTGGTAGCAGCCCGGCGCCGAGCCCTGGCCGTCGCGCTGGCCGCCGTTCTCATCGCGACGCTCACCGCCGGCGGATGCCAGCCGGAGGAGACCCCGCAGGCCGAGGAGCCCGCGCCGGACGTCTCCTACGCGGAGCTTCCGCCCGCCCCTACCGGCTCCGAAGACCCGCACAACCGGCAGAACGTCGTGCCCGTGCCCAAGGGCACCTCGCCGCGGGCCGTCGAGTTCGCCGACCCCGACACGGGCTACGCCCTCTTCAGCTCCTGCGTGGCCGGCCAGGCCTGCGAGGTCGGGCTGGTGCTCACCCTCGACGGCGGCAGCAGTTGGGTCGCCCGCAAGCTGCCGTTCGACGACGCCACCGAGGTCGACATGCGCCTCGGCCGGGGCAACGTGCTCATCCTCAAGGCGGCGCCGACGGGCTGGTTCATCTCCCGCGACACCGGCCGCACGTTCCAGCAGCGGCCGATGGAGCCGGCGCCGGTCGAGCTCAACCTGACCGAGCCGCGCTACCAGGCCAGCTGTCCCGAGGTCGGGGCCAGCGAGTGCCCGGCCCGGCAGCTCACCCAGGTCGCCGACGACGGCACCCGCACCGCGATCACCGACAAGCCGCCGGGCAACCACGCCTTCACCAGCATCGCGGTGACCGAGGACAACCGGATGTGGGTGTCCTCGAAGACGACCGACGGCACCGCCCCGACGATCTCGGTGTGGTACAGCTCCGACGGCGGGAAGCACTGGGTCGCCGACGGCAGCGTCCGCCCGCTGGACCCGACCGCCGACCCCAAGCTCGTCGTCGACCCGTCCGGCACCGCCGTCTGGCTGGTCGGCGGCCGGTTCGCGGCGCGCCGCAACGGGGCCGGCTCCTGGACCGAGGCGACCGCGATGCGCGAGCTGTCCGAGGTGTACAGCGCCGAGGTGCTCCCGCGGGGCCGGGTGCTGGTCGCCACCGGCCAGGGCGTCTGGCTGGTCGACCTGGAGCAGAAGGTCCGCGACACGGCGGCCCGCACCATCTTCCGGCTGCGCCGGCTCGGCCAGACGACCGTCCTGGGCTATCCGGCGCAGCAGTCCGGCGAGGTTTGGTTGTGCTCCGTGGAGGAGAAGGACGGGAAATGTGACTGGTCGCGTGTCGCGGTCACTGCCCGCTGAGACTTGAGTGGAATAGACTCAACCTCGGAGGTGTCGTACCCAAGGAACGGGTTGCACTGAGACCGAGGAGCCACGGACCCAACATGAACGCCGAACGCCTGACCACCAAGAGTCGCGAGGTCATCAAGGCCGCCGTGGACGCGGCGAGCCAGCGCGGGCACGCGACCGTCGAGCCCTGGCATCTGCTGCTGTCGCTGCTGGACACGGGTGGCTCGACCGCCGCGGGCCTGCTCCGCGCGGTCGGTGCCAACCCCGCCGACGTGCGGCGGGCGGCCGTCCACGCCGTCGACCGCCTGCCCAGCGCGCGCGGCTCCAGCGTCGTCGAGCCGAACGTGTCCCGCGAGTTCGCCAACGCCATCGCCGCGGCCGAGCAGATCGCCCGCCCGCTCGGCGACGAGTACACATCGACCGAACACCTGCTGGCGGGCCTCGCCCGCGTCGGCGGGGCCGTCGCCGGGCTGCTCAAGGAGGCCGGCGCCACCGAACAGACCCTCGTCTCCGCGTTCCCACAGGTCCGCGGGGGCGACCGGCGCATCACCACGGCCGACCCGGAGCAGACCTACCAGGCACTGGAGAAGTACGGCGTCGACCTGACCCAGGCCGCCCGCGACGGCAAGATCGACCCGGTGATCGGCCGTGACTCGGAGATCCGCCGGGTCATCCAGGTGCTGTCCCGCCGCACCAAGAACAACCCGGTCCTCA
The DNA here is from genome assembly GCF_040605515.1 of Dactylosporangium sp. NPDC005572. Taxonomy (NCBI): domain Bacteria; kingdom Bacillati; phylum Actinomycetota; class Actinomycetes; order Micromonosporales; family Micromonosporaceae; genus Dactylosporangium; species Dactylosporangium sp. NPDC005572. Next base: position 16,021 of record NZ_JBEXCY010000082.1, read on the forward strand.
TCGGCGAGCCGGGCGTCGGCAAGACCGCGATCGTCGAGGGCCTCGCCCAGCGGATCGTGGCCGGTGACGTGCCGGAGTCGCTGCGCGACAAGCGCCTCGTCAGCCTCGACCTGGCCGCGATGGTGGCCGGCGCGCAGTACCGCGGGCAGTTCGAGGAGCGCCTGAAGTCCGTCCTGGAGGAGATCAAGAACTCCAACGGGCAGGTCATCACGTTCCTCGACGAGCTGCACACGATCGTCGGCGCCGGCAAGGGCGAGGGCTCGATGGACGCCGGCAACATGCTCAAGCCCATGCTCGCCCGCGGCGAGCTGCGGATGGTCGGCGCGACCACCCTGGACGAGTATCGGGAGCACATCGAGAAGGACCCCGCCCTGGAGCGGCGGTTCCAGCCGGTCGTCGTCGGCGAGCCGTCGACCGAGGACACCATCGGCATCCTGCGCGGCCTCAAGGAGCGCTACGAGGTGCACCACGGCGTCCGGATCACCGACGCCGCGCTGGTCGCCGCCGCGTCACTCTCCGACCGGTACATCACCGACCGCTTCCTGCCGGACAAGGCCATCGACCTCGTGGACGAGGCCGCCTCGCGGCTGCGCATGGAGATCGACTCCCGGCCGGTCGAGGTCGACGAGGTGGAGCGCAACGTCCGCCGGCTGGAGATCGAGGAGATGGCCCTCGCCAAGGAGCCCGACCCCGCCTCCGCCGAGCGGCTCCAGCGGCTGCGGGCCGAGCTCGCCGACCGGCGTGAGCAGCTCACCGCGCTCACCGACCGCTGGCAGAACGAGAAGGCCCACATCCAGAAGATCTCCAACACCAAGGAGCAGCTGGAGCAGCTGCGCGGCGAGGCCGAGCGCGCCGAGCGCGATCTCGACCTGGCCAAGGCGTCCGAGCTGCGGTACGGCGTGATCCCCCAGCTCGAGCACGAGCTGGCACGGGCGGAGCAGGAGCTGGAAGGCATCCAGGCCGCGGGCGCCATGCTGAAGGAGGAGGTCTCCGCCGACGACATTGCGGCCGTGGTCGCCTCCTGGACGGGCATCCCCGCCGGCCGGCTCCTGGAGGGCGAGACGGCGAAGCTGCTGCGGATGGAGGAGTCACTGCGCAGCCGGGTGATCGGCCAGGACCGCGCGATCCAGGCGGTCTCCGACGCGGTGCGCCGGGCCCGGGCCGGCATCGCCGACCCCGACCGCCCCACGGGCAGCTTCCTGTTCCTCGGCCCCACCGGCGTGGGCAAGACCGAGCTGGCCAAGGCGCTCGCCGAGTTCCTCTTCGACGACGAACGGGCCATGGTCCGCATCGACATGAGTGAGTACGGCGAGAAGCACACGGTCGCCCGGCTGGTCGGTGCGCCGCCCGGCTACGTCGGCTACGAGGAGGGCGGTCAGCTCACCGAGGCGGTCCGCCGCCGGCCCTACAGCGTCGTCCTGCTCGACGAGGTCGAGAAGGCCCATCCGGACGTGTTCGACGTGCTGCTCGCGGTGCTCGACGACGGCCGGCTCACCGACGGCCAGGGCCGCACGGTCGACTTCCGCAACGCGATCCTGATCCTCACGTCCAACCTCGGCTCCGAGGTGCTGGCCGACGACCCGACGCTCAACGCCGAGCAGCGCCGCGACGCCGTGATCGCCGCGGTGCGGCAGCACTTCAAGCCCGAGTTCGTGAACCGGCTCGACGACATGGTGGTGTTCGATGCCCTGTCGCAGGAGGACCTGCGTAAGATTGTAGAGATCCAGCTCAATGGGTTGGGCCGGCGGCTGGCCGACCGGAGGCTCACGCTCGACGTCAAGGACGCCGCGCGTGACTGGTTGGCGAGTCTTGGGTACGACTCGGTGTACGGCGCCCGGCCGCTGCGCCGCCTGGTCCAGACGTCCATCGGCGACCAGCTCGCCCGGGCGCTGCTGGGCGGGGCGATCCGCGACGGCGACCGGGTGGTCGTGGATCTGGCCGACGACAAGAAGGCGCTCTCCGTGACCGCCGGTTAGGTTCCCCGACCAAATCAATCAGGTGGAGGTGTACTGGCGATGCTGTGGAACAAGCTGCTAGGGGAGCGCGGCGCGTTCCACGACGAACTGCGACTCCTCCAGGACGCCGACACGCTGGCGTTCGGTGGGGTCGGCATCGCCGGCACGCTCCTGCCGGCCACGAAGGCCTATTTCACGATCGAGGAGGGGCTCCGGCAGCACGGCGCCGAGCTCCGGCCGAAGCTGGAGGCCCTCCTCGACAAGGCCACCCCGGCCGGCCGGGTCTACGCGGCCGAGCTGTTGACCCACGTCGACGCCGAGTCCGGCCGGGCCGCCTGGCGCCGGCTGGCCGGCCAGCACGGCGATGTCAAGACCTTCAGCGGATGCATCATGGGCAGCACGACCGTAGGGCGATATGCCGAGGAGCGGCTGCGCGATTAGCCCGGCGTCGATACGGTGATCCCCTGGGAATCACGGGAGGAGAACCGATGTCATTCGCCGCGCCGTCCTCGGCGCCACGTGTCCGACCTTCCACCGTCAGCCTCGCGGTCAACCTGCTCTTTGCCGCAGCGGCGTTGGAACTGATCAACATCATCCTCACTGCCGTCTACTCGGGCAAGATCGCCGACGCGTCGAAGCGGGCGCTGGAGGGGACCAGCCAGGCCGGCACGAACCCGAATGTGTCGACCCTGATCGGGATCGTCGTCGGCGTGGTCATCCTCGCGCTGCTCGTGACCCTGGCCATCTTCGTCGGCAAGGGCGTGCAGATCGCCCGGATTCTCACCTGGGTGCTGGGCGGTCTGGCGCTGTGCTGCACGCTCAGCACGTTCGGCCTCTCAGCGCTCGGTGAGGCGGGCTGGAACGAGGCCCGCAAGACCGACCCGGACCTGCCGACCTGGGCGGAGTACAACGACCAGATCTACGCGGCCGTCCCGGGCTGGTACCAGCCGGTCACGACGATCATCGGCGTCCTGATGGCGCTCGCCATCCTCGGGGCGATCATTCTGCTCGCGCTGCCCGCCTCGCACCCGTTCTTCAGGGCGCCGAAGCAGGAGTGGGAGCCGCCGGTCCCCGGTACCCCGGGTGGCGGCGACGACGTGCCGCCGCCGCCCCCGCCGGCCGGCCCGACGCCCTGACGAACTCGGACGAGCTCGGACGAACTCTGATGAGCCCTGACGAGCGCTGACGAACAAAGGGGTGGGCCGCCGCAAGTGGCCCACCCCGCACGCCGGCCGCTGAACCGGGTGCGGAAAATCAGCTAGATTGCCGCGGTGACCGAACGGCGCACCGCACTCATCACCGGGGCCACGGCCGGCATCGGGGCCGCGTTCGCCCGCGAGCTCGCCGCCGAGGGCTACGACCTGGTCCTCGTCGCCCGCGACGAGGCCCGGCTGGCCGCCATGGCCGCCGAGCTGCCCGCCGAGGTCCTCCCGGCCGACCTGTCCACTCCGGCGGGGTGTGACGCCGTCGCCGCGCGGCTCACCGATCCGGCCCGGCCGATCGACCTGCTGGTCAACAACGCCGGGATGAGCCTCAACCGCTCCTTCCTGCGCTCGACGGTCGAGCTGGAGGAGGCGCTGCTGCGGCTCAACGTCAACGCGGTCATGCGGCTGACGCTCGCCGCGCTGCCGGTGATGACCGAGCGGGGCCGCGGCGACATCGTGAACGTGTCGTCGGTGTCCGGCTTCGCGGCGCTGATGCCCGGCTCGACCTACCCGGCCAGCAAGGCCTGGGTCACCAACTTCAGCGAGTCGCAGGCGCAGCTGGTGCGGCGGTTCGGGGTGCGGGTGATGGCGCTGTGCCCGGGGTACACGCGCACCGAGTTCCACGACCGGGCCGGCATCGACGTGTCGAAGACCCCGTCCTGGATGTGGCTCGACGCCGGCGCGGTGGTCCGGGCCGGGCTGAAGGATCTGCGCAAGGGCAAACTGGTGAGCGTGCCGGACTGGAAGTACAAACTGGCGACGTTCGGCATGCGGCACGCTCCCCGGTCGTTGGTGCATCGGGTTTCACGGGGCACCCGGGGCCGCATCGGCCGAGAGACGCATTGACGCATCCACCACGTGGCGGGGAGTGTCCCCCGGTTCGCTGTGCACCCTCCTCCACCTGGGCAGGTACGTGAGGTACAGCAAGCATTGAGTTTGCTGTGTATCGAGCATGATTGTGGTCACGTCCAAACCAAGGCAGTGCCAGTTGTCGATGCGCATCCTGGCGGCCGGCGACTGGCATCGACGGGGCAGACATTTTCGCAGGTCAGCGGCTTGTCTCGGGGCGCCGGGCCGGTCGGGGCCGGGTGAGATCCCGGCGCGGGAGCGCGCATCGGCGCTTCCGCATCCCGCGTCACCGTCACCCCTCACGTCACTCGTGGTGATCGCTGCGATCACCTTCGTATTCCTCCTCGTCCCCTTGACGGACCTAAATTCGTGCGAGAGTGCGGGTCATCGATTCGCCGCGCGGATTTAGCGCGTACGCTTCGGACATGACCCACCGTGACGACCTGCTGAAACTCGTGCGCGACCTCGCCGTGGTCAAAGGGCGGGTGACGCTGTCGTCCGGACAAGTTGCCGACTGGTACGTGGACCTTCGTCGCTTGACGCTGCACCATGCTGGTGCGCCGCTCGTGGGCCGGGTCATGCTCGACCTGGTCGACGATTGGGAGTTCGACGCCGTGGGAGGGCTGACCCTCGGCGCCGATCCGGTGGCCCTCGCGATGCTCCATGCGGCGGCTGCCCGCGGTGGACGGGCGCTCGACGCGTTCGTCGTTCGAAAGAGTGACAAAGCTCATGGTCTGCAGCGCCGGGTCGAAGGACCCGACGTGGCCGGCCGACGCGTCCTGGCGGTGGAAGACACCTCCACGACGGGGGAAAGCGTGCTCACCGCCGTCACGGCGCTCCGGGAGGCCGGAGCCGATGTGGTCGGTGTGGCCGTTATCGTCGATCGTGGCGCGGAAAAGGCGGTTCGCGCCGCGGGGCTGAGTTATCGCTCAGCATTTTCGTTGGCCGACCTCGGCCAACAGGGCTGAAAAATTGTCGATTCGGACCTGCGGATATGCAGGCGGGTCGATGGTGTTGGTGGAAGGATGGAAAACGTGGGAACTGCGCTGGCTGAGATGACCCTGCCCCAGATCTCGCCGCTTGCCGGCGAGCCGATTGACCGTGCCGACGCCGAGCGTCTTGCCGGCGTCCTGAAGGCGCTTGCCGATCCTGCCCGACTCCGGCTCCTGAGCCTGATCCAGTCGGCGCCTGACGGCGAGGCCTGTGTGTGTGACCTGACGGCCCCGCTCGGCCTCTCGCAGCCGACGGTGAGCCACCACCTGCGAATCCTGACCGAGGCCGGGCTGCTGGAGCGCGAGAAGCGGGGTGTGTGGGCGTTCTACCGCCTCGTGCCCTCCGCCATCGGCACCATCGCCGACCTTCTGACGCCGCCGCGCAAGCGGGCGACCAAGAAGGCCCCTCGGTAAGGCTTTGCACTACCGAACCGGCGACCTGCGCGACCAACTGGCCCACCTCGGGCACGCAGTCGTGCAAGCCGGGCTCGTCGTGGGCTCGGGGGGAAACCTCTCCGCTCGGGCACCAGACGCCGACGAATGCTGGGTAACCGCGGCCGGGACATGGCTCGACCGGCTCGACCGCGGTTCATTCGTTCGGGTCCGAATCACAGATGGCGCGGCCCTTGACAACGGGGCCGCGCCATCTTCGGAGCTTGCGCTCCACCTCGCCACGTATCGCGCCCGTCCTGACGTCAACGCGATCGTGCACCTGCACCCGCAGTCCGTGCTGCTGCTCGACGCCATCGGCGAGCCGATCGTGCTGGCCACCACGGATCACGCGTTCTATCTGCGGCGCGTCGCGACCACGCCGTTCGTCCCGCCCGGCCGCCCCGAGGTGGGCACCCTGGCCGCCGAGGCGTGCGCCGACGGCACCAACTGCGTCGTCCTCGGCCGCCACGGCTGCTCGGTGATCGCCGACTCGGTCGAGCTCGCGCACAAGCGCGCCTTCTACCTCGAAGAGGCCGCGCGGCTGACGTACCGTGCCCTCCTCCTCGGCCGTCCGCTCGACCCCTTGCCGACCGACTGGCTCCTCGCGGACAACGCCACTGCCTAGGTGAAACCTCCCCGCCCTACACTCGTCCTCTTGCTGAACAACCGCAGGTCAGGGGAGTAGGACGTGAACGCACGGCGGGCAGTCATCGCCATCGTCGCCGCGGTGGCGATCATCGCCGGCGGTGCGGTGACGGTACGGACGGTGCTCGGCAAGATCGGTGGCTGCACCGGCGGCGTCACGATCTCCGTGGCCGCGGCCCCCGAGATCGCGCCGGCCGTCCGGACCGCCGCGGACCGGTTCACCGCCACGGAGCCCGAGGTCAACGGCGACTGCGTGCGCGTCGAGGTCACGGCGGCCGAGCCTGCCGACGTCGCCAACAAGCTCGCCGTCCGGGCCGGCGGCACGATCAACGTCGCCGCCGCGGCCGTGCCGACGCCGGCCGACGCCGACGTCCCGACCGTCTGGATTCCGGACGCGTCGGCCTGGATCACCCGGATGCAGGCCGTGAACCGCGAGGCGTTCGAGGCCGACGTGACCTCGGTGGCGACCAGCCCCGTCGTCGTCGCGGCCGCCGAGCCGGTCGCCAGGTCGCTGGGCAGCCCGACCATCGGCGCCGCGCAGGTCGCCGCGCTGCTGGCCAAGGTCGGCGCGAAGGAGCTGCAGGTCGCCTCGGTCGACCCGCGCCGCAGCACGGCCGGCCTGGCCGGGGCGGGGCTGCTGTACGACTCGATCGTCACCGACCCCAAGCGGCTGGTGGACATGGTCCGCGCGTACCGCTCGATCGCCGTCGTCCCCGACACCGCGGCCCTGCTCAAGGCGCCCGCCCAGCAGGTAACGGTGACCAGCGAGCAGGCCGTCCTGACCGGTGGCGCCGACCGTACCGCGCTGCCGCTGGAACCGGCGGCCACGCTCGACTACCCGTTCGCGGTCGTCGCCGGCAAGCCGCGGGCCGCCGTGGCGGCGGCCGAGCTCTTCCGCGCCGCGCTCGGCACCGACCGCGAGCCCTTCGCGAAGCTCGGCTTCCGCGCGCCGGACGGCAGCACGTCGGCGGGCTTTCCGGCCGGTCGCGGCGCCGGTACCGCGCCCACCCCGGTCAAGCCGCTGGCCGACCCGCAGAAGATCGCCGAGGTGCTCGGCTACTGGAACGCGACCACCGCGCCGTCGCGCGTCCTCACGCTGGTGGACGTCACGTCGTCGATGAACCGCCCGATGGCCACCCGCGCCGGCTCCCCCGCGCGGCTGGAGGTGCTGCGCAAGACCGCGACCGAGGGCCTGGGCCTCTTCACCGACGACAGCGAGCTGGGCCTGTGGGCCTACGGCGCGGAGTACCAGCAGGTCGTGCCGGTCTCCCAGCTGAACCAGGGCCAGCGGGCGCGGCTCAACACGGCGGTCTCCGCGGCGCGGGCGACCGGCTCGGACGTCTGCGGCCTCTACGAGACGGTGCTCGCCGCCTACCGCTCGCTCAAGGAGGGCTACAAGGAGGGCCGCTCGAACACCGTGGTGGTGTTCACCGACGGCTCGAACACCAAGCCCGGGATGAGCCTGGAGACGCTCAAGCTGGAGCTGGAGCGGGCTACGGACCCGACCCGGCCGATCCGGGTCGTGCTGCTGGGCGTCGGGCCGGACGTCCGCAAGCAGGAGCTGGACGAGATCGCCGCGACGACGGGCGGCCGGGCGTTCGTGGTGACGAACCCGGACGAGATCGGCAACATCTTCCTGCAGGCGCTGATCCGCTCGTCCTGAAACGAAAGGGGAGCCCGTGGGGGCTCCCCTTTGCCGGCGGAAAACAGCGATCAGTCGTGGACGCGGTGCGAGCCTGGGCGACCGTGGGGGTCGTGACTGCCGCCCTGGGCGCCGTACGTGCCATTGGCGCCGGGGGAGCCGTAGACGCCGGGCGCGCCCTGGTTGCCCGGGACGCTGGCGGTGCCGCGGGCCGGACCCGCCGTGGGCTGGGCGGCGCCGGACTGCGGCGTTGCCAGGCCGGTCGGCACGGCGTTGGGTGTGGCCCCGTGGCCGCCGCCGCGGCGCCTCTCGCGCCAGCCCTTGAAGATCTCGATGAAGATCGGCAGGGCCGAGACCAGGACGATCAGCAGCACGGCGGGCAGCAGGTACGTGTCGATCTTCTCCGGCGGGATCAGGTCCCGGATCTGCTTCGCGAGCGCCCAGCCCGCGAAGATGATCCCGTCGGTCCACAGGATGCCGCCGACCACGTTCCACAGGAAGAACTGCTTGGCCGGCATGCCGACCACGCCGGCGACCGGGTTGAGGAAGGTGCGCACGATCGGGATGAACCGGGCGAGCACCACGGCCTTCGCCGGGCCGAACTTGGCGAAGTAGTGCTCGGCCTTCTCGACGTACTCCCTCTTGAAGATGCGCGAGTTCGGACGCTCGAACATCTTCCGCCCATACCGGGCGCCGAGGTAATGACCCAGCTGCGCGCCGGCGATCGCGCAGATCGGCGCGCCGATGAGCAGCTGGGTCAGGCTCAGCCTGGTGCCGAGCAGGTCCGTGGCGGCCGGCGACGAGGCGACGCCGGCCAGGAACAGCAGCGAGTCTCCGGGGAGGAAGAAGCCCACGAGCAGGCCCGTCTCCGCGAACATGATGATCCAGACGCCGATGACGCCGAACGTGGTCAGCAGGCCTTTTGCGTCGAGCGGGTTGAGGGAGAGCAGGTCGCCGAAGGCGCGGGTCTTTTCTTCCACGGCGAACCAGCCTACGTGAGCCAGACTACAAACGTGGATCCACCGGCTCGCTTTCGCTCGCGAGTACCGCAAAGACGAGCTGGTGCACCCGCCACGGCGCCGCCCCGCCGGCCAGCAGATCCAGCGCCGCGAGGCCCAGCCCGTGCTCGCGCAGGGCGAGGCCGCGCTTGCGCCCCAGGTTGCGGGCGCGCAGCTGGTCCAGCCGCTCGGTGTACGACGGGCCGTAGATGATCCGCAGGTACTCCCGGCCGCGGCACTTGATCGCCGGCTGCACGCTCGGCCCGGCGTCCGCCGCCGGCTTCACGACCATGCCCTCGCCGCCGGACGCGGTCAGGTCGAGCCACCACTCGGTCGCCGCCGCCACCCCGTCGGCGGAGGACGGGTCGACGACCAGCCGGCGGGTCGTGGTGAACAGCGACGGGTCGGCCGCGACCAGGCGGTCGGCGAGCGCCAGGTGCCAGTCGTGGTCGCGCCGGGCGTGGTTCGCGCCCTCGGCGGCGAGCACGTGGAACGGCGCCAGCCGCACGCCCTGCAGGCCGTCGGTCGGCCAGCAGTACCGCCGGTAGACGTCGGCGTACGCCGTGATGTCCGCCGCCCGCGCCGCGAACCGCGACAAAAGCCCCTCGGCGACCACCCCGCGCGCGGCCGCCTGCGAGAGCGCCGAAACCGCGGCGGGCAGCGCCGCACCGGCTGCGGCGGCGACGCTCGAGTACTGCTCGCGGATCAGCGGCGCCGCCTTCGCGGACCACGGCAGTACCTCGGCATCCAGCACCAGCCAGTCGGACCGGAGCTCGTCGAAGATCCCCTCCGCCGCGACCCGCACGCGGTCGAGCGGTTCGGTGGCGTCGGGGAAGAAGGGTCGCCCGGTGCGGGTGTAGACCGCGCCCGGTCCCTCGATGCCGAAGCGCTCGAGCGCGGACGAAGGGGAGCGGCACACCACGAGCACGGCCCGCGAGCCCATGTGCTTCTCCTGGCAGACGACCAGCGGGACACCGGCCCGCACGTAGTCGCCGAGCGCCTCGACGGGGTGCTCGAGGTACCCCTCCTGGCGCGAGGTCGAGGCGGGCGCCATCGTCGGCGGCAGCCACACCAGCCAGCGCGGGTCGACCGCGAACCGGCTCATGACCTCCAGCGCCGCCGCGGCGTTCTCGGCGGCGACGGTGACCCGGCCGGCCGGCGTGGCCAGGCTGCGCCGTCCGGTGACGTCGACCAGGTTGAGGCCCGGGTCCGCCGGTGCGGCGGGTGCCAGCGGGCGCACCGGCTCGTAGTACACCTGCCGCGCCGGAACCGTCACGAGCTCCCGCTCGGGGTAGCGCAGCGCGGTGAGGGAGCCGCCGAACACGCAGCCCGTGTCGATGCAGATGGTGTTGTTGACCCACTCGGCCGCGGGCACCGGGGTGTGGCCGTAGACGACCATGGCCTTGCCGCGGTACTCGGTGGCCCACGGGTAGCGGACGGGCAGGCCGTACTCGTCGGTCTCGCCCGTGGTGTCGCCGTAGAGCGCGAACGCGCGCACCCGGCCCGAGGCGCGGCCGTGGTAGGCCTCCTTGAGGCCGGCGTGCGCGACCACCAGGCGCCCGCCGTCGAGCACGTAGTGGCCGATCAGCGAGTCGAGGAACGGCACCGGGTCGACGTCGGAGCCGGCCAGCTGGTCGAGCGTCTCCTGCAGGCCGTGGGCCACCCGCACATTCGCGCCGCGCAGCTTGCGCAGCAGCTTCGCCTCGTGGTTGCCGGCGACGCACAGCGCGTGCCCGGCCGCGACCATGCCCATGACCAGGCGCAGCACGCCCGGCGAGGCGGGCCCGCGGTCGACGAGGTCGCCGACGAACACGGCGGTGCGGCCCTCGGGGTGCACCGCGTCGTCGGCGCCGACCGCGTACCCCAGCCGGCCCAGCAGCTCCACGAGCTCGTCGAGGCAGCCGTGCACGTCGCCGACGATGTCGAAGGGGCCGGTGAGCTCCCGCTTGTCGTTGTAGAGCTTCTCGTACTCGATCGTCGAGGCGTCCACCGAAGCGGTGCCGCTCAGCACGTGGACCTGCCGGAACCCCTCCTTGGCCAGCTGCTTGAGCGACCGGCGCAGGTCGCGCGCCTGCCGGGTGAGCACCGGCCGGCCGAAGTCGCGGTCGGGCCGGGCCTGGGTCCGCGCCCAGCACTCCTCCTCGGGCACGTCGAGCACGATGGCGACCGGCAGCACGTCGTGGTCGCGGGCCACGTCGACCAGCGCCTTGCGGGCGTGGGCCTGCACGTTGGTGGCGTCGACGACGGTGAGCCGGCCGGCGCTCAGCCGCTTGCCGGCGACGAAGTGCAGCGCGGCGAAGGCGTCCGACGACGCGGACTGGTCGTTCTCGTCGTCGGCCACCATCGCGCGGAAGGTGTCGGAGGAGAGCACCTGGGTGGGCCTGAAGTGCCGGCGGGCGAAGGTCGACTTGCCGGATCCGGAGATGCCGACGAGCGCCACCAGGCACAGCTCGGGGATCTTCACTTGGCGAACACCGCCATCTGGGTCGGTTCGCCGACCTCGTCGTCGTGGTCGCCGATGCCGCTGATCGTGACCGTGTAGCCGAAGGTCTTCGATACGGACGAGCACCAGGCGGCGAACTCCGCGCGGCTCCACTCGAAGCGGTGGTCGCTGTGCCGGAAGCGGCCGTGGGGCAGGCCGGGGTAGCGGACGTTGTACTCGGCGTTGGGCGTGGTGACCACGACCGTCGCGGGGGTCGCGTGGCCGAAGACGCTCGCCGCGAGCGCATCGAGGCGCGGCGGGTCGACGTGCTCGACGACCTCCATGAGCACGGCGGCGTCGTAGCCCTTGAGACGGTCGTCGCGGTACGTGAGCGCAGTCTGGAGCAGCCGGATCCGGGCCTTCTGCCGGTCCGGGAGCCGGTCGAGCCGCAGGCGGCGGGCGGCCGCCTCGAGCGACGCGGTGGAGACGTCGGCACCGACGATCTCGGTGTACCGCCGGTCGCGCACCAGCTCGCCGAGCAGCGCGCCGGGGCCGCAGCCCAGGTCGAGCACCCGGGCGGCGCCCGACGCCTCGAGGGCCTCGCGGACGGCGGCCCGCCGCAGGACCGCGAGGGATTCGGGCCGCGGCTTTTTCAGGAAGGGGCACGACGCCCAGCCGCTCCAGGGCCTCGTTGGTCAGCGCCCTGCGATGTGCGAGGTAGCGGCGCGCGATGAGCGCCCGGACAGGATGGCCGGCCAGCCATCCGGTGCCGGCCCGCAGCAGCTTCGCCACCTCGTCGGACGACACCCAGTAGTGCTTCTCGTCGTCGAGCACGGGCAGCAGCACGTACAGCTGGTTGAGGGCGTCGGCCAGCCGCAGCGTCCCGGTGAGGCGCAGGTCGACGTACCGGCTGTCGCCCCAGTCGTCGGGGATGGGGGTAGCCCGGACCGTCCAGCCGAGCGGCTCGAACAGCTCGGCGGCGCTGCCCTTGCAGCCCAGCGCCGGGATGTGCACCTCGAGCGGGATGGCGGTGGCCGCCAGCTCCGGCCGCTCGCGCGACTCGCCGCGCAGGGCGGTGCGCCAGACCTTGTTCAGCGCGGCGGCCAGCTGACTCGCCGAGACCACGTCGGGGCCGTCGACCAGCAGCGCCGCCGTGCAGCGCTCGCCGGTGGCCTCGGGGTAGAAGACGTGCGCGGTGCCGCCCGTGACGGTGAACGACTGGAGGCGATCGGGATGCTTCACGAGCAGGAAGCCGAGGTCGGTCGCCGGTCGATGGGTCGTCGTCAGGGTCAGCAGCACGCGGACCATCTTCTCCTGGTTTTTTCCGGAGGTCCGCCGGTTTTTCCGGGCGTAGATTGGAGGCATGGCGGTGGTGCCGACCGTGCACTGGCACCGGCTGGCTGACGGCCGGGTGCAGTGTGACGTCTGCCCGCGCAACTGCCGCCTGCACGAGGGTCAGCGGGGCTTCTGCTTCGTCCGTGAGCGGGTCGACGACGAGATCGTCCTCACCACCTACGGGCGATCCTCGGGCTTCTGCGTCGACCCGATCGAGAAGAAGCCGCTCAACCACTTCCTGCCGGGCACGCCGGTGCTGTCGTTCGGCACGGCGGGCTGCAACCTGGGCTGCCGCTTCTGCCAGAACTGGGACATCTCCAAGAGCCGCGAGATCGACACGCTCGCCGCGGCGGCCGGCCCCGAGGAGCTCGCCGCGGCCGCCGAGCGGCTGGGCTGCCGGTCGATCGCGTTCACCTACAACGACCCGGTGATCTTCATGGAGTACGCCATGGATGTCGCCGACGCGTGCCGGGCGCGCGGGATCAAGGCGGTCGCGGTCTCGGCCGGCTACATGAACCCGGCCCCGCGCGAGGAGTTCTACCGGCACATCGACGCGGCCAACATCGATCTCAAGGCATTCAGCGAGCACTTCTACGAGAAGATCACGTTCGCACGGCTCGATGCCGTGCTCGACACCCTGGAGTATCTGCGTGGCACGAAGGTCTGGTTCGAGGTGACGACCCTGCTGATCCCCGGTCGCAACGACAGCGACGACGAGCTGCGCCGCCAGTGCGCCTGGTTCGCCGAACACCTCGGGCCCGACGTGCCGCTGCACTTCTCGGCCTTCCACCCCGACTTCAAGATGCTCGACGTGCCGCGCACCCCGCCGGAGACGCTCACCCGCGCTCGGAAGATCGCGATGGATGCCGGGCTGCGGTACGTCTACACCGGCAATGTCCACGATCCCGAGGGTCAGTCGACCCGCTGCCCCGGCTGCGACACCGCCGTCATCGTCCGCGACTGGTACGACCTGCGTTCCTACGAGGTGACCGACGACGGCCACTGCATCCACTGTGGACAGGTCCTCCCCGGCGTGTTCGACGGGCCGCCCGGCCGCTGGGGCCGGCGCCGGCTGCCGGTGAGCGTCCGATGAGGCGACCGGCGGTGGCCGGGAGCTTCTACCCCGGATCGCCCGCGGTCCTGCAGGCGACCATCGACGACCTGCTCGGCAGCGCCCCGGAGGCGCCCCAGGACACCGCGGACGCGTACATCGTCCCGCACGCCGGCTACCGCTGGTCCGGCCGCACCGCCGCGCACGTCTACCGTCGCGTGGTGGACCGCAAGCCGTCGCGCGTGGTCGTGCTCGGCCCGGCCCACAAGGTGCCGCTGCGCGGCGTCGCCGTGCCCACCGAGCGGCAGTGGGCGACGCCGCTCGGGCCGATCACGATCGACTCCGGCGGCGCCCGCGACCTGGTCGCCCGGGGCCTCGCAATGGCCGACGACCGGCCGCACGCCCCGGAGCACTCGATCGAGGTGCAGGTGCCCTTTCTCCAGCAGATCCCCGACGTGCGGCTGCTGCCCGTCTGCATCGGGCAGTCCGCGGTGGAGCACGTCGCCGCGGTCCTGCACGCGGTCACGCATCCGGGCACGGTGGTGCTCTGCAGTACCGACCTTTCGCACTATCTGAGCGAGGAGCAGGCGCAGCTCCGCGACGTGCAGACGGTGGCCGCGATCATGGCCCTGAGCGCGTCCCGGATCGGCACCCACGACGCCTGCGGCCGGCACGCGCTGCGCGGGCTGCTGCGGTGGGGCAAGGAGACCCGGCGCAGCGCCGACATCCTCCACCTCGCCACGTCCGCCGACGAGGGCGGTCCGAAGGAGCGGGTCGTCGGTTACTTAGCGGCGTCACTGACGGTGTAGGCGGGGTATCCGTTGCACCCGGATTGTCCAAAAGAGGATGGCCGAACGGCCGACCTCTGGAGTGACCGTTCGGAACCGTCTGAATGGGTGGAGGCGCCTGCGGACGGCGCCGGAACTTGGAGAACGGGGCATGTCAGTCACGACGACGGCCGCGCCGACCTGGGCACCCATGACCAGCGAGCAACGCGAACAGTTCGACACGGACGGTTACCTCATCCTGCGGGGTGTCCTCAGCCCCGACGAGGTGGCGCACTACTCCTCCGCGCTCGATGCCGCGTACGCCCAGCAACCGCACGCGCCCGACGGCTCGCTGCACCTGCTCAGCGCGGTGACCAGCTGCCCGGACCTGGCCGGCCTGATCGACCACCCGGAGACCTTCCCGCTGGTCTGGTCGATCCTCGGCTGGAACGTCCACATCTACCACTCGCACCTCGACGTGCACCCGCCGCTGGCCGCGCCGAAGCCCGACTGGTGGCACTGGCACCAGGACGGCGGCCGGCAGAACCGCGAGCTGGAGACCGACCCGCGCCCCCGCCTGTCGGTGAAGCTGGCCTACTGGTTGTCCGACGTGTCGCAGACCGGCCGGGGCAACCTGACCCTGATCCCCGGCAGCCACAAGACGAACTGGCTGCCCGGCCCGCCGAAGCGCGACGTGCCGTGGCCGACCCCGGACGGCGCCCGCCAGGTCCAGGTCGACGCCGGTGACGTGGTCTTCTTCGACCGGCGCATCTGGCACGCCCGGTCCGACAACCACTCGGACATCACGCGCAAGTGCGTCTTCCTCGGCTACACGTACCGCTGGATCGCCGTCCGCGACGAGGTGCGCGCCCTGCCCGGCAAGCCGTGGTGGAACCGGCTCAACCCGGTCCAGCAGCAGCTGCTCGGCGGCGTCGGCGGCCTCGACGGCGACCACGCCTGGGGGCACTACCCGGAGACCACGCCGCTCTACAACGAGCTGCGCGAGCGTGGCCTGCTGGACCCGAACTACCCGCCGCTGATTCCCTGACCCCTCCTGCAATGTTCGACCGGCCTCGACCCGTCCTAGGGTCGAGGCCGTCGTTCATTGGGGGACCGGGTTGACGTTCGAGGAATTCGTCGAGGTGCGCTTGGCGACGCTGCTGCGGTACGCCGTCATGCTCACCGGCGATCCGCACACCGCGCAGGACCTGGTCCAGGAGACGATGATCCGGGCCCAGCTGAAGTGGCGCCGGGTGGCCGCCTCGCAGGCGCCCGAGCGGTACGTGAAGCGCATGCTCACCAACGCGTACATCGACCTGCATCGCGGCTCGTGGCTGAAACGGGTCGCGCTGCGGGGCTTCACATCGTCGCTCGACCGCGCGGTGGCCGACCACGTCGACGCCTCCGCCGAGCGCGACCAGATGTGGGCCTGGCTCGGCACACTGCCGGCCCGGCAGCGGGCCGCGCTCGTACTGCGCTACTACGAGGGGCTCAACGACACCGAGATCGCCGATGTGCTGCACTGCGCGGTCGGGACCGTCCGGTCGTCGATCTCCCGCGCCCTGGCCACGCTTCGGATCCAGATCGTCCCGGCGGAGTGATGATGGAACAGCTGCTGCGCGACACGTTCGCGCGTCACGAGGAACTGGCCCCGCCGGCGACGCAGGAACTGCGCTCGGCGATCGCGCTGGGCGCCCGTCGCCGCCGCATCCGGCGGCGCTTCGGGGCCGCTTCGGGGGCATTCATCGCCGTGTTGGCGGTGATCTCCGTGTTCGCCCTCACCACCAAGCCCCCGCGCAGCGCCGACGCGCTCTTCGAAGCACCGGAGAAGCCCGAGAAGCTCACCCTGCTCCTGCTCGGCACCGACCGCCGCCAGACCCAGTCGCCCGACGAGCCGGTCCGCTCCGACGCGATCATCCTGCTCCACGTCGATCCGGCCGCGGGGAAAGCGTTCCAGATCTCGATCCCGCGCGACCTGCTGGTCGCCACCTCCCGCGGCAAAGACAAGATCAACGGCGAATTCTACTTCGGCGGCTACGACGCCACGGCCCAGGTCGTGAGCACCCTGGCCGGCCTCCCGATCGACGGCGGCGCCGTCGTCGACTTCGCCGGGTTGCAGCGGGTGATCAACCAGCTCGGCGGCGTCGACCTCTGCGTCGACCAGCGCACCGTCTCCGCGCACCTGGGCCGCACCAGGTCGGGCGAGATCGTCTCGCTGAAGCCGGGCGCGCAGCCCATCGTCTACGAGCCCGGTTGCCGACGCTTCCAGGGCTGGGAGGCGATCGACTACGTGCGCCAGCGCAAGGACGTCGACCGCGACCGCCACCTGCGCGACCTGCTGGCCGCGCTGGCCCACTCGGTGCCGGTGACCGACCCGGTGTCCCTGTCGAAGCTGCTGTCGGTCCTCCCGGAGAGCGTGGACCTGCACCTCGGCAGCCGCTCGCTGACGACGGTGGCCTTCCAGCTTGCGCACATCGGGGCCGATGGCCTCGTCGGGCTACGGCTGCCGACCAGGCTCACTGAGCAGGGCACGGTCGTACTGACCCCCGACGCCGACGGCCTGTTCGCCGCGATGCGCGCAGGCACCCTCACGGAGTGGCTCGTGGCTCACCCCGCGTACGCCTCCTGAGGATCGTCAGCGGTACTCGTCGTCCAGGTCGACCTCGCGGTCCTGCTCGATGGCGTCGTACTCGGTGGCGTCCCACGGGCGGGCGTGCGGGGTCGCCGGCCGGTCCAGCGGGTTGGCCGGCTGCGCCTGCTCCGCCGCGTCCGCCGGGGAGGCCTCCGGGTCGCGCACCTCGGGGTCGAGCCGTTCGTCGAGCGTCAACAGTTCCTCGTCGGGCTGGGTCATCGCCGCTCCCTCTGTTGGTCGTCGCTCCTCGTCGGCCGCCTCAACCGTACGACTGAAACGCCCCTTTCGCTCCCGCGGTCGGTAAATCCCCTGGTCCTCACCCGGCTTCGGGCCTGCTGGAGGGCTGGGAGATACTCGTGACAGGACAGCGCGGTCCGCGTGGAGCCGTGTCTGTCGGCTCCATACCGCACGATCCAAATACGCCAAGGAGCGCCGTCATGCCCATCGCCTCGCCCGATGTCTACGCCGAGATGCTCGACCGCGCCAAGGCCGGCGCGTTCGCCTACCCGGCGATCAACGTCTCCTCGTCGCAGACGCTGAACGCCGCCCTCCGCGGCTTCGCCGAGGCGGAGAGCGACGGCATCATCCAGGTGTCGACGGGCGGCGCCGAGTACCTGTCCGGCCCGACGATCAAGGACATGATCACCGGCTCGGTCGCCTTCGCCGCCTACGCGCAGGAGGTCGCCAAGAAGTACTCGGTGAACATCGCCCTCCACACCGACCACTGCCCGAAGGACAAGCTGGACAAGTTCGTCCGCCCGCTGCTGGCCATCTCGGCCGAGCGCGTCGCCAAGGGCGGCGAGCCCCTCTTCCAGTCGCACATGTGGGACGGCTCCGCGGTCCCGCTGGGCGAGAACCTCCAGATCGCCGAGGAGCTCCTGGCCGCGACCGCCGCGGCGAAGGTCGTCCTGGAGATCGAGGTCGGCGTCGTGGGCGGCGAGGAGGACGGCGTCGTCGGCGCCATCGACGAGAAGCTCTACACGACGGTCGAGGACGGCCTGGCCATGGTCGAGGCCCTGGGCCTCGGCGAGAAGGGCCGCTACATGGCCGCGCTGACGTTCGGCAACGTCCACGGCGTCTACAAGCCGGGCAACGTCAAGCTCCGCCCCGAGATCCTCAAGCAGATCCAGGACGCGGTGAGCGCCAAGTACGGCAAGGAGAAGCCCCTCTCCCTGGTCTTCCACGGCGGCTCGGGCTCCCTGCTCTCGGAGATCCGCGAGGCCCTCGACTACGGCGTCGTGAAGATGAACATCGACACCGACACCCAGTACGCCTTCACCCGCCCGGTGGCGGCCCACATGTTCTCGAACTACGACGGCGTCCTCAAGGTCGACGGCGAGGTCGGCAACAAGAAGGCCTACGACCCGCGTGCCTGGGGCAAGGCGGCCGAGGGCGGCATGGCCCAGCGCGTCGTCGAGGCCTGCGAGCACCTCCGCTCGACCGGCACGACGCTGTCCAAGTAGGTCGCTTCGGGAAGGGCGCCCCTGTCGGGGGGCGCCTTTTTCTTTTCTGACTCGGGTCCGTACAAGTGACGACCATCGCTCCCGCCAGACACCGGTCGGGCCCTGGAGGGCCCTCCCTGCCACCACCGTCGCCCCAAGCCCCCACCACCTGCGATCCCAATCCAAGGCCCACGGGTTCGGGTGCCCGATATTTCGGACATGTCCGGCAATGGCGCGCGCCCCGATCGCCGGCCGCCGCGCACACCATGATCGATGGCGAGCGCTGGCTGTCATGGCAACCAGAACTCTCCATCGATCATGGACCGGCGGCCACAACCCCGCGCTGAGCGAGTTCTTGCGCCAGAACTCACGCCTTGCGCCTAGCGGCCAGCGCCAACTCGGCCCCGGCACGGGGGTTCGCT
Source organism: Dactylosporangium sp. NPDC005572 (assembly GCF_040605515.1). Lineage (NCBI taxonomy): Bacteria > Bacillati > Actinomycetota > Actinomycetes > Micromonosporales > Micromonosporaceae > Dactylosporangium > Dactylosporangium sp. NPDC005572. The sequence goes on from NZ_JBEXCY010000082.1 coordinate 34,810, forward strand.
CGGGATTGGCCGCCCCGCCCCGGCTCGGGGTTGGCTCGGCTCTGGCGCGGGGTGCTCGGCTCCGCTCCGGCCCGGCTCAGGCCCGAGTTGGTTGCCTTGGCCGCGGCTCGGCCCCTGCCCTGCTCGGCCCCTGCCCTGCTCGGCCCCTGCCCTGCTCGGCCCCTGCCCTGGCGACATTTCGGATATGTCGGGCAGAAGTGGCGGCGGTTCAGTGGTGCCAGGCTTGCGCTCCATGATCGTGGGAAACATCTGGTCGCTGGGACAGCCGGATGTTTCCCATGATCATGGGCCGCTGTCAGGGGGTGTAGGTCGTCAGGATTTCCGCGGCCTCGGCCACGTCGTCGGTGATGTGGATCAGGTGGCGTAGGTCGCCCACCGGGGACGTCGCGAAGAGGGGCTCCAGGAGGCCGCGCACCGGGAGGCGGTCCGTCCAGTGGGCTGTGTCCAGGAAGACGAACGGGCCGCTCGCACCGTCCGTCGCGTAGAAGGTCTTCGTCGCGGCCTGGAAGATCTCCTGGACGGTGCCGGCCATCCCCGGCGCGAACACGATGCCGCCGCGGGAGAGGCGGAGGATCGTGTCCTCGCGGATCGCGTTCGAGAAGTACTTGGCGATCTTCGCCGCGAACAGGTTGGCCGGCTCGTGGCCGTAGAGCCAGGTCGGGATGGCCAGGCCGCCGCGGCGGGCCCAGGTCACCGGGTCGACCGCAACCTGGTCGGCCGGGGCCACCGAGTCCGGTGTCGGCGGGACGGGCTGGGCGAACTTTGCCCGTACCGTCAAAGCCACCGCCGTGTATGGGTCGTGATCGTGGAAGTCGGGCGCGGTGGCCAGCGTGGCGATCGCCTCGTCCACCGTCGACAGTGGGTGGTCGGCCAGGAAGGCGCCGAGGTTGGCGGCCTCCATCACGCCCGGGCCACCGCCCGTCACGACCAGGCGGTCGGCGCGTGCCAGGCGCCAGGCCAGCTCGGCCGCGTTGCGGAACTCGGCGGAGCCGCGCGTCACCGCGTGGCCGCCCATGATCCCGACCGCCGCCGCGGGGCCGCGCGCCGCGATCCAGCCGGCCGTCACGTTGGCCAGGGCGTTGTCGATGCCCGAGTCGTGCATGCGCTGCGCGACCGCCTCGCGGATCTCGGGGGTCGCGCCGCCCGTGGTGCGGAAGTGCTCGTAGACGACCGTGTCGAACATGCCCGCGAAGCCGTCCGAGGCGAAACCGGCGGCGAGATTCTCCGGGTTGTACAGCTGGGAGGGGTGCGTCGGATACGGCACGCCGGCGAACTCCGGCACCACGACCGCCCGGCGGAGCAGCAGGTCGACGACGGTGTCGAGCTCGGCGAAGTGGCAGCCGATGAACAGTGCGTCGCTCACGTCCACAGTGGACAGGTCGACGGCGGCGAGGTCGAGCCCCTGGACGATCTTGTTGGCGAGTGTCCCGGAGCTCAGGTGGAACCGCAGTTCCTCGGGCGACTCGATCTCGTCCGGCGAGTGGTCGTGCAGGGCGACGACGTCTGGCGGTGGCGGTGTTGGCACCAGATCATCCTGTCAGGGTGAGGCAAAGGACGATGGCCCGATCATGACGATCGGGCCATCGCATAACCGGGTCCTGGGGAGGCTCCGGACTTTCATTTGTAGTCCGCCCGCGGGCGGCGCCACACCCCCCGGTCGCGCGACGAGACCTCAACCGTTTAGTCACCTCTGGAATCATCCGCCGTATCCGGCTGGTGTAATGACGGCATGCAGAACCTGCTGCCTGAGCCCGCCCCGACCCTGCTGCCCGTCGACCGGGTCCCGACCGACCTGCTGGACGCCGCCGACTCGGAGGCGGCCGCGAAGGCCGTCGCCGCGGCGCATCCGGCGTTCAGCGCGGCGTGGGCCCGGCTGGCCGAGCTGGCGCTCGCGGCCGGCGAGCCGGTCACGGCGTACGCGTACGCCCGGACCGGCTACCACCGCGGCCTCGACCAGCTGCGCCGCAACGGCTGGCGCGGCGCCGGCCCGATCCCGTGGTCGCACGAGCCCAACCAGGGCTTCCTCCGCGCCCTGCACGCCCTCGGCCAGGCCGCCGCGGCCATCGGCGAGCAGGACGAGGCCGACCGCTGCGCGCAGTTCCTCGACGACAGCGACCCGGCGGCCGCGAAGGCCCTGGCGTAGCGGCTACAGACCCTCGGACACGGCCGCGGCGACCTTGAGCCAGGCGTCGCGGCTGGCCGCGGTCAGGCCCGCGTAGCGGATCGGCTCGCCGGAGTCGATGAAGCGCTCGTACGGCACCAGGACCACCGTCCGGGTCCGGGCCGCGAAGTGCCGGGTGATGGCCGGGATGTCGACGTGCCGGCGGCTCGGCGGCATCGACACGACCGTGACCGCCTGGCGCACCAGCCGCTGCCGGCCGTGCTGCTCCAGGTGGTCCAGCATCCGCGACGCCGTCTCGGCCGAGTCGTTGCGGGCCGACATCGTCACCACGAGCTGGTCGGTGGCGTCGATCGCCGCCTGCCAGTTCTCCGCGCGCACGTTGTTGCCGGTGTCGACGAAGATCAGCTTGTAGAACCGGCTGACGACGTCGCGGATCTCGCCGAACGCGTGCGCCGTGAGCATCTCGCCCGCCGTCGCCGACTCGTCGGACGCCAGTACGTCGAACATGCCCTCGCCCTGCGCCCGGACGTACTGCGACAGGTCGCCGACCCGCCCCTGGGCACCCTGGAACTGCCCGAGGTCACGCAGCAGGTCGCGCACCGTGCGGATGTGGAAGTCCTGCTGGGCCCGCATCCCGAGGGTGCCCTGGGTCTCGTTGTTGTCCCAGGCCAGCACGTAGCCGCCGCGCTTCTGCCCGAACGTCATCGCGAGCAGCAGCACGGCCACGGTCTTCCCGGCGCCGCCCTTCGGGTTGACCACGGTGACCTGCCGGAGCCCGCCGAAGTTGCGGCGCACCCGCTCGACGTCCTGCCGGTACTCCACCTCGCGCCGCCCGGGTGGGAGCTGGACCAGCCCGAGCGTCCCCTTGGCCAGCACCCCGCGAACCCCGCGGACGGCCACCGGATCGGCGGGCCGGGCCTGCCGCCGCCGAGCGAACTCCTCAGCGGTCGGCGTGCTCCCGTCCCCCCACTGCGCGGGAGGAAGCGGCGGCAGGGGCGGAGCCGGCCCAGGTGGGGGCGCCAGCTGCGGAGGGGCCGGCGGTGAGGGCGCCGGCTGCGGCCAGTGGGCAGGCTCCCCCGACCGGGGCCGCGTCATCGTTGGTGGCAGCGGCCCGGGAGGAGGCGCTGGAGGCGGCGGCCCGGGGGACGGTTGCGGCTGCCTAGGCGGCGCTTGAGGAGGTGCTTGAGGCGGCCCAGCCAAGGACGCCGGCGGTGCCGGAGACGAAGGCGGTGCCGGAGACGAAGGCGCCGGCGGTGCCGAAGAGGACGGCGGTGCCGAAGAGGACGGTGACGCAGGAGAAGCCAGTGGCGTAGGAGGAGCCGGCGGCGCGGTAGGAGCCTGTGGCGCGGTAGGAGCCTGTGGCGCGGTAGGAGCCTGTGGCGCGGTAGGAGTCGACGGCGTCGCGAGATCGGCGGCGTACCGGGGCGGCATTGGATGCGAGGCCCCGGCCGGCCCGGAGACCGGAATCGCCCCCGAGCCCGAGACCGGGATCGCCCCCGAGCCGGTCACCGGAATGGCCTGCGGCGGACGCACCGGCTCACCCGGCGCCGGCACGTGCGGCACGGGCCGGCCGTGCTGGATCACCGGCGCGCTCGGCGGCTGCGACCAGGGCGAACCAGATTGGGCCGAGCCACCGGGCGAACCGCCGGCCGGAGGCTCATCCTCGGACGGACGCCGGCCGTCGACGCTTTCCTCCGGTGGCCAGAAACCGTCCTCCACTGCGTGCCCTCCCACCCACTCGCCGCTCCCCACCGTATGCGACCCGAATACCGCCGCCAACCGGTCCTTACGGAGCGTGAGAAGGTGTTACGGGATGTACACGGCCCAGGCCGCGCGCTCCATCCACCACGAGCGCTTGCGGTTCAGCGACCCCTCCACGCCGTCGTCGACGAACGGCACGTCCACGCGCGGGGTCACCGCGACGGCCCGGCCGTGGGCCCGGCGGACCTCGATCTCGACCCGGGGCTGACGGAAGAGGCGACGGGATGCCCGCGGCAGCGCCACGGCCACATCCAGTACACCGTCATCCGCCGAAGGACCGGAGACCAGCGGAAGCCCGTCCACCGTCGCGTAGCGGGACGCGTTGGCGATCACCGACATCAGCATTGGCTCGGTGCCGTCGGCCAGGACGGCGTCATCGACCTCGACCCGGGCCAGGAACGTGCGGGCGGACCCGCGGGCGTCGACGCCGCCGATCAGGGCGCCGTCCAGGGTGACCGAGCCACCGTCGTTGCGCAGCAGGTCGAGGCGGCGGGTGCGGCCGCCGAGCACGGCCGCGGCGACCGCGGCGGGCTCGCGGGGCAGGCCGAGGCGGGTCGCCAGGTCGGTGGCGTCCGGCCCGAGCGGCAGGATGCCGATCGGCGGCAGGTCGGGGACCGTGCGGTCGTCGGGCAGGTCGTCGGGCCGCTTGGAGGGCGCGGGCGCGTGCATCCGGACCAGCCGCCGCATGACCGCGCGCAGCTGTGCGTCGGCCGCGGTCGCCACGATGATCCGGGCATCCGTGCGCAGCGCCTCGTCGATCTCGGCGTCGGTGTGCGCGACCACGGTCCGGACCTCGGCACTTGCCGTGCGGAGGGCGTCTCGGCAGGCAAGAATGGGGGTACGCGTGCCGCACGCGCCGTTGTCGCAGGCACACTCCGTGCCTTCGCCGAGCGCGAGCACCACGACGTCGACCACCGTTGTCAGCCTTCCTCAGAGGAAACACACAGCATGAGGTTGTTAGCCTGGCAGCCCGGGTGACCGAGCGGTCGCCCGACCCCCTTTGGAGGGCGAGCAGAGATGCCAGCGATCGTGCTCATCGGCGCACAGTGGGGCGACGAGGGCAAGGGCAAGGTTACCGACATGATTGGCGGCGGCGTCGACTACGTCGTGCGCTTCTCGGGCGGCAATAACGCAGGTCACACCGTGGTGACGCCGGACGGGCAGAAGTTCGCCCTGCACCTCATGCCCTCCGGGGCGCTGTGGCCCAACGCCGCGATCGTCATCGGCAACGGCGTCGTCATCGACCCGAAGGTGCTGCTCGCCGAGATCGACGGCCTGGCCGAGCGGGGCGTCGACGTGTCCCGCCTGATGATCTCGGGTGACGCACACCTCATCATGCCCCACCACCGGGCCCTCGACCGGGTCGTCGAGCGGTACCTCGGCTCGTCCCGCATCGGCACCACCGGCCGCGGCATCGGCCCCGCCTACGGCGACAAGGTGAGCCGCATGGGCATCCGGGTGCAGGACCTGCTCGACCCCGGCATCCTGCGCAAGAAGCTGGAGATCGTGCTCCGCGAGCGCAACCAGGTGCTGTTCAAGGTCTACAACCGCAAGGAGATCGACGTCGACGCGGTGGTCGAGGAGTACCTCACCTACGCCGAGCGCCTCCGCCCGTACATCACGGACACCCGCGCGGTCCTGTGGCGCGGCCTCGAGGAGGGCCGCACGGTCCTGCTGGAGGGCGCCCAGGCCACGATGCTCGACATGGACCACGGCACCTACCCGTTCGTGACGTCGTCCAACCCGTCCGCGGGCGGCGCCTGCGTCGGCTCGGGCATCCCGCCCACCGCGATCAACCAGGTCATCGGCGTCACCAAGGCCTACACCACGCGGGTCGGCTCGGGCCCGTTCCCGACCGAGCTCTTCGACGAGAACGGCGTGCACCTGCGCAAGGTCGGCCGGGAGTACGGCACGACCACCGGCCGGGAGCGCCGCACGGGCTGGTACGACGCGGTCGTCGCGCGCTACGCCACCCGGCTCAACGGCATCACCGACCTGGTCGTCACCAAGTTGGACGTGCTCTCCGGGCTGGAGAAGGTGCCGCTGTGCGTCGCCTACGACGTCGACGGCAAGCGCACCGACGACATGCCGATGACCCAGACCGAGTTCCACCACGCCGTGCCGATCTACGAGGAGCTGCCCGGCTGGTGGGAGGACATCTCCCAGGCCCGCGAGTTCAGCGACCTGCCGGTCAACGCCCAGCGGTACATCGAGCGGATCGAGGAGCTCGCCGGCACCCGCGTGTCCATCGTCGGAGTGGGACCGGGCCGGGACGAAAACGTCATTCGGCACGCACTGCTCTAGGCTTTCCAGGTGCGCGTACTGCTGATCGGAACCGGTGGCCGGGAACACGCCATCGCCGCTGCCCTGGCCGCCGACCCGGCCGTGACCATGCTCGTCTGCGCGCCCGGCAACCCGGGCATGGCCGCGCTGGGCGAGCTGGCCGACGTCGACCCGCTCGACCCGGCGGCTGTGGCCGCGCTGGCCGTCGAGCGCACGGCGGACCTCGTGGTCGTCGGGCCGGAGGCGCCGCTGGTGGCCGGGGTCGCCGATGCGGTACGGGCGAAGGGCATTCCCTGCTATGGGCCCTCCCAGGCGGCCGCGGCCCTGGAGGGCTCGAAGGCCTTCGCCAAGGACGTCATGCGGGCCGCGGGGGTCCCGACCGCCCGCTCGTTCGTGTGCACCACGCCCGACGAGCTGGCCCGGGCGCTCGACGAGTTCGGCGCGCCGTATGTGGTCAAGGACGACGGCCTGGCCGCCGGCAAGGGTGTCATCGTCACCGACGATCGGGACGCGGCCCTGGCCCACGGCGCCGCCTGCGAGCGGGTCGTCGTCGAGGAGTACCTCGCCGGCCCCGAGGTGTCGCTTTTCGTCGTCACCGACGGCACCGCCGCGGTACCGCTGCAGCCCGCCCAGGACTTCAAGCGCATCTTCGACGGCGACCTGGGCCCGAACACCGGCGGCATGGGCGCCTACTCGCCGCTGCCCTGGGCGCCGCCCGACCTCGTCGACCAGGTCATGGCCGAGGTGGTCCAGCCGACCCTGGCCGAGATGCGCCACCGCGGTGCGCCCTTCGTGGGCACGCTCTACGTCGGCCTGGCGATCACCGCCGGCGGCCCCAAGGTCATCGAGTTCAACTGCCGCTTCGGCGACCCGGAGACCCAGGTCGTCCTGGCCCGCCTGGAGACACCGCTGGCCGGCGTCCTGCACGCCGCGGCAGTCGGCCAGCTGGCCGAGGACCCGCCGCTGGCCTGGCGCTCCGGCGCCGCGGTCTGCGTCGTGATGGCCAGCGCGGGCTACCCGGAGTCGGCCCGCAAGGGCGACGTGATCACCGGCGCCGACGGCGTCCCGGGCGTGATCCACGCCGGCACGGCCCGCCGCGCCGACGGCGCGCTCGTCACCGCCGGTGGCCGGGTCCTGACCTGCACGGCCGGTGGCCCGACCCTGGCCGAGGCCCGTGATGCGGCGTATGCCCTGGTCCAGGGCGTCGAGTTCGAGGGCGCCCAGTTCCGCACGGACATCGCGCTGGCTGCCGTCGAGGACCGGGTGTCGGTACCTTCTCACGGAGCGTGAGGCGGCCATCGGCCGATCGGCCACATGTCCGTCGCGATTGCCGGGCTGGGGGCTGATCGGTCCGAATCGTCGCCGCTGACCCTCTTCGAAGCGGCGCCGCTTTTCTGCTTGGCCCAGGCAACCCGCGCCCGGGGACGCTCCGTTCTGAGTGCGTGACGGAGCACGCCTACCGCGAGTACGTCGCGGCCAACCTGGAGCGGTTGCGCCGCACGGCGTACCTCCTGTGCGGCGATTGGCACACGGCCGACGACCTGACGTCGACCGTGCTGGTCAAGCTGTTCCGCCACTGGCGCCGCGCCGCCGCCTTCGAGCACCTCGACGCCTACGTGCGGCGGATGCTCGTGCGCGCGTGGCTGGACGAGCGGCGCCGGCCTTGGCGTCGGGAGGCGGCGGTGGCGGTACTGCCGGAGCCCCCGACGCCATCCGAAGACCCGGACCAGCGGCTGGCGGTGTTGACCCTCCTCGACGAGCTGCCGCCGCGCCGGCGGGCGGTGCTGGTGCTGCGGTACTTCTGCGATCTCTCCGTGGAGGAGACCGCGGAGGTGCTCGGCTGCAGCGAAGGCACCGTCAAGAGCCAGTCGTCCCGGGCCCTGGACACCCTGCGCGGCCTGATGGAAGGGGACCCGCTGTGGACCTGACCGAGGCGATGTACGCCGCCACCGAGTCGGCGCCGCCCACCCGGATCGACGTCGACGCCCTGATCGCCGGCGAGCGCCGCCGCTCGCTGCGTCGGCACCGCCTGACCGCCGCGGGCGTGGTCATGGCCGCGCTGGCCGGCACGCTCGCCCTCCCGCAGACCGGCACGAACCCGCCACCGCCGCCACCCTGCCCGGAGCCGTCGTTCGACGATGGGTTCGTGGTCGACGACCCGCCCCGGGTCCCGGTCGTGGAGGACTGCCACGCCACGACCGCCCGGCTCAGCGTGGCGGTGACCGCCGTGGTCCGCCGCGAGCTGCGGTGGGTCGACCTCAGCCCGATGCCGGCAGTCGTCCAGCGGCAGGCGCTGCACCGTGTCGGCTACTCGGCCGGTTTCCAGGTCGGCCCCGACCCGATCCTCCATTCCACCGTCACCATCGAGGTCTACGCCTCGAAGAGCTCGCCTGCGGAGTTCCGGGTGGAGGCCGCGATCCGGTGCCCACGGCCGAACATCATCGGCAACGACTGCGCGGTCACCGAGGTCGACGGCGCCGTGCTCCTGATCTCCCGCAGGTACTACCCGGGCGGTGTCCGCTCCGGCTTCAGTGCCGAGATCGTGCGACCGGACGGCACCGGCGTCGGAGTGAGCGGCGCGGGGACCGGGCTCGAGGCGATCCCCCCGCCGTTCGGGGAGGCGGAGATCGTCGCGATCGCCACCTCCCCCGAGCTCACGCTCTATCCATAGCCGCCTGCCGGGCCGTCACCGCCGAGATCGCGCGACCCCGGACCTGCGACACCGTGAAGGTCCACAGGCCGACCGTCGCCGACTCGCCGGGCGCGGTCGGCAGGTGGCCGAGCATCGCCAGGACCAGGCCGGCGATCGTCGTGTAGCCGCTGCCGGGCAGCCGCTCCAGGTCGATGCCGATGTCCGGCAGGTCGTGGATCGGGAACGAGCCCGGCAGCAGCAGGCTGCCGTCGTTCTGCCGCTGGACCTGCTGGATGTCCTTGTCGGTCTCGTCGTAGATCTCACCCACGACCTCCTCGATGAGGTCCTCCAGGGTGACGATCCCGTCGATGGCGCCGCGCTCGTCGACGACCAGGGCCAGCTGCTGCCGCTCCGCCTTGAACCGCTGGAGCGCCTGGGCGACCGGCAGCGACTCGGGCAGCAGCAGCGCCGGGCGCATCACCGCCCGGACCGGGCCGTCGGCCCGGATCAGGTCCGCCCAGTGCACGATGCCGATCGCCGAGTCGAGGTCGCCGTTGGAGACGACCGGCGCCCGCGAGTGGCCGGTGGCGGCCAGCTCGGCCGCGGCCTCCCGGGCCGACAGGTCGGCGTTGAGGGAGAGCACGGACGGGCGCGGCACGAGCACCTCGCGCAGCGTGCGTCCGACGATCTCCACCGCCCCGGCGATGATCAGGCGCTGCTGGCGGCTGAACGAACGCTGGGTGGCCACCAGGTCGCGCAGCTCCTCCGGGCTGATCTCGTCCTGGCGCAGGTTCGGATCGGCACCCGCCAGCCGCACCACGAGGTCGCTGGACTTGCCGAGCACCCAGTTGACCGGCCGGAGGGCGGTCGACAGGAAGTACAACGGCCGGGCCACCAGCATCGCCCACGGCTCGGCCCGCTGCATGGCGATCCGCTTGGGGGCGAGCTCGCCGATGACCAGCGTCACGAACGTGAGTGCCAGGGTGACCAGCACGATCGCCACGACGTTGGCGCCGCCACCGAGAAAGTCGAGCAGCGGCACCACCGGCTCGGCCAGCGAGACGGCCGCCGTCGCCGAGGCGAGGAAGCCGGCCAGCGTGATGCCGATCTGGATGGTCGAGAGGAAGCGGTTGGGGTCACGGGCCAGCTTGACCAGCGTGCGGCCCGCTCCGCCCTGCCGCTCCAAGCGCCGGAGCTGGCCCTCCCGCAGCGAGATGAGCGCCATCTCGCTGCCGGAGAACGCCGCGTTGAGCAATGTCAGCACCAGGACGAGCGTGAGCTCGATCCACGTTGAGTTCATCGATGCCGCCGCAAGAGCGGCTCGGTACTACTGACGTCCACCGACCAAGCGTAGCGACGTTACCTGGGAAAAAGCTGACGGCGCACGATCTTGCCGGTGGCGTTGCGGGGCAGGGCCGGGATGTAGTACACGTCGCGGGGCACCGAGAAGCGGGCCAGGCGGTGCCGCACGTACTCGCGGACCGCGTCGGGCTCGACCCACTCGCCGTCGTGGAGCGCGATCCAGGCGGCGAGCCGCTGGCCGAACTCGTCGTCGGGCACGCCCGCCACCGCGACCTCGCGGACCTGCGGCAGCTCGGCGATCACGTCCTCGACGGCCGCCGGGTACACGTTCTCGCCGCCCGAGATCACCATGTCGTCCTCGCGGCCGTCGACGAACAGCAGCCCGTCGTTCGACAGGTGCCCCAGGTCGCCGGTGGCCAGCAGGTCGCCGTGGGTCTCCCGGCCGGTCCCGTTGGTGTACCCCTCGAAGAGCATGTCGTTGCCCACGAAGATCCGCCCGACCACACCGATCGGCAGGTCACGCCCGGCCTCGTCGAGGATCGCCACGCGGGTGCCCTTCGGCGGCCGACCCGCCGTGCCCGGCGCCGCGAGCAGCTCGCCGGGCGTGGCGATCGACGCCCACGACGCCTCGGTCGAGCCGTAGAGGTTGTACAGCACGTCGCCGTACACCTGCATGAATCGCGTCGCGAGCGGACCGGTCAGCGCCGATCCGGACGTCGCCACGACCCGCAGCGTGGGAATCGCGCCCGGGCTCTCCAGCAACCGCTGCAGCATCACCGGCACCGCGAACAGCGACGTGCACTCGTTGGACCGCATGGACTCCACAGTGGACGCCGGGGTGAACCGGCGGGTGACCACGATCGTTCCGCGCAGCGCCAGACACAGCTGCAGCGCGGCCAGCCCCCACGTGTGGAACAGCGGCGCGGCCACGAACATCCGCTCGCCCGCGTTCAGCGGGATGCGCGACACCACCGTGGCGAGCGGGCCCAAACCCGCCGGGTTGCGCCGTTTGGCGCCCTTGGGTGCTCCAGTGGTACCGGAGGTCAGCACGACGACGGACCCCGCGACCTCCGGCGGCTCCAGCTCCGCCGACGGGGACCGCTGGATCAGCGAGTCGATGCGCTCGACGGCCACCCGGGGCAGGTGCGGCGGCATCGCCGCGAGCAGGCCGAGCAGGGCCTCGTCGTGCAGCAGCAGCATGAGGCCCTGGTCGTGCGCGACCGCCTCCAGCTGCGCGTTGCCGAGGCCGGTGTTGACCAGGACGGCCTGACCGCCGAGGGCGATCACCG
>NZ_JBEXCY010000083.1:0-45972 GCF_040605515.1 Dactylosporangium sp. NPDC005572
GCCGAGGGGATGCCGCCCGACCGGGTCATCCTCGGCCACCTCGACGAGCACTTCGCCGGCGAGGTCGCGACGTTCGCCGGAGCGGTTGAGCAAGGTGATCCGCCCAGCTCCACGCCGGGCGAGGTCCTGAGCGAACTCGAGGCCGACGCGACCGGTACCACCGACAATGACCACCTCGGTCAGGTCGCCGGGCTCGGTGTCCCGATCGGCCCGCTCAAGCCGCTTCGCGTGCAGTACGCCATCACGCAGCGCCAGCTCGGACTCCCCCGCCGTGTGTACCGCGGCCAGGATCTCCCCCGCCCCCGTCGGCGACTCCAGGACGGCGGCATCGATGTCGAGATGGCCGAACCGGGTGCTCGGGCATTGCGCGACCAGGCAGCGGCTAGCGACGCCGGCTGCGGCGTGCCACAGCTGGGGCACCTCGCCCTCGCCCACCGCCTCGCCGTTGACGGTCACCACCCAGCAGGCGCCCGCCGCGTCCACCAGGGGCAGCCACTCCACCGATCCGGACAGGTAGGCACCGAGCCGCGCCGACGCCGCCCGGCCGTCCATCACCGGCTCCGGCGGCAGCAGCACGACCGCGACATCGTCGCGGTGCAGCGGCAGCCCCGGCTCCCACCGGCAGCCGACCGCCCCGTGCCGGGCGGCCTGGGCGGCGATGGCTGCGGCCGGTTCGGCGCAGTTCCCGGTCGGGTCCAGGACTACCACCCGGGTGGGCCGGATCAACGCCCGGCGCCGCAACGGGGTCCAGGCCTCGACCCATCGGCGGGGAGGCCGCCCGTCCGCGACCTGGGACGGGGTGATTGCGGGCCGCGCCGCCGGCTGCTTGACCGCCCACATCGGACGTTCGGTCAGCACCGTGTTGGGGAACCCTGGGAGCGGCAGCGTCCGGGCGGCGTCGGCGGCCCCACGCAGTACCGACCAATCGAAAAGCTCGTCGTCGACGGCCACGGCACCGAGGGCCCGAGTGAATTCGGACAGGTCCTGGGCGTCCCGCCGTGAGGTGCCCACGACCAGGGGCCGTTCGGGCAATCCGGCGGCGCCCACGGTGGCCTCTACGGCGCTCTGGAGGGTCGGGTGCTCGGCAGCCTCGACGAATACCGTGCTCCCCGCGGCGAGCGCAGCCTCGACCGCCTCGTCGAACCGGACCACGTTACGCAGGTTCAGAAACCAATAGCGGCCGGCGTCGAGCCCGCCGGTAATGCGCTCGCCGCCCAGGGCCGAGCTGAAACATTCGATGGCCGGGGGCCGAAAGGTCGGGTACTCGAGGTGGTGATGCAGGTCGGTGATGAGGTCGTCCTTCAGGGCCCACATCCGGGAAGTGTGCGCGGGGAAGCTGAGCCCGATCTCCCGGGCGAAGCGGCCGGAGGCCCGGACGGTGTCGACGAGTTCGGCGACCGGGCCGGCGTCGCCGGAGACGCAGACGGCCTCCGGCGCGTTGACGACGGAGAGCTCGGCCCGGCCGTCCGAGCGCGCCAGCAGGCGGGTGCAGTCCTTCGGCGATATCCCGAGCAGGGCCACGCGGTGCTCGTCGGTCCCGAACGCGGCCAGCAGCCGGGCACGGGTCACCACGACCCGCAGCGCGTCCGCCAGCGGGATGGCGCCGCTCACGTGGGCGGCGGCGATCTCGCCCTGGGAGTGGCCGATGACGGCGTGCGGCACCACCCCGACAGAGCGCCACATGGCCGTGATGCCGAGCATCTGCGCCAGCAGCGCCGGCTGCACGGTCCGCACGTCACCGGCCTGCGGCGCGTCGGCGGGGAGGTCGCCGAGCAGGTAGTCGCGCACCGACATGCTGTGCTCGCGGCGCAGGATGTCCTCGCAGGCGTCTACGACCTCGGCGTACGCGGACGACGATGTGTAGAACAACCGGCCCATCCCGGGCCGCTGGCTGCCCTGGCCCGGGTACACCAGCGCGATGCGGCGCGGACGCGCGGGCCGCTCGCCGACCGTCGCCCGGTCGTCGGGCTCGTTGGCGGCGACCGCATCGAGCGCCGAGACCAGGTCGGCGGGTCCGGAGACCGCGGCGAGCGCACGGTGGCGGCGGACCCGCCGGGAGCGGGCCAGCATGTCCGCGACCTCGGCCGGGGTCACTCGGGGGTGCTCGCGCAGGTAGGCCGCCACCGCGGCGGCTTCGGCCCGCAACTGGGCCGGGCTGTCGCCGCTGAGCAGGACGCCCATGCGACCGTCCGGTAACAGGTGGCGCGGCGACGCGACAGGGGTCATCGGGCGTCGTCCTCGGCGCCGGCCGGCATCGTGACGATGAGATGGGTGTTGCTGCCGCCGATGCCGAACGCTGACACGGCCCCGACCCGCTGGCCGTCGAGAGCATCCCACGGCTCGCACTTCGCCGACAGTTCAAGGCCCGAGGCGTCCCAGTCCATCCACGTCGCCGGCGTCTCCGCCCACAGGGTCGGCGCGTACCGTCCGAACCGGCCGCACAGCAGCAGCTTGATCAGTCCGATCACGCCGGCCGCGGCCTGGGTGTGGCCGAGGTTCGACTTCGCCGAGCCCAGCCGGATCCGGCGCCCGGCCGCGGCCGCGGCCGCGCCGTAGGTGGCACTCAGCGCGGCGAGCTCGATCGGGTCGCCGACCGCGGTGCCGGTGCCGTGCCCCTCGATGAGCCCGACCGTGCTCGGATCGATGCCGGCAGCGGCGACCGTCTTGTCGATAAGCCGCTGCTGGCCCGTCTGTCCCGGCACGGTCATCGGCGCACCGGCACCGTTGTGGTTGTTCGTCGAGGCGAGGATGCGGCCGAGGATCCGGTGGCCCGACCGGCGGGCGTGGGCCGCCGTCTCAAGCACCAGGACTCCGGCACCCTCGGCCCACACCGTGCCGCCGCCCGACTCGCAGTAGGGCCGGCAGTGCCCGTCGGCGGACAGCGCGCCGTTCTTGGCGAACTCAACGAACATCAACTCCGACCCCATGACGGTGACGCCGCCGGCCAGGGCCGTCTCGCACTCGCCGAGCCGGATCGCGTTGCAGGCCACGTGCACCGCGGACAGCGAGGCGGCGCAGCCGGTGTCGACGGTCAGCGAGGGCCCCATCGCGCCCAGGTTGTGCGAGATACGCCCGGCGATGGCGCTCAGTGAGGTCCCGCCGAGCAGATAGCCGTTGTGGTCGTTGATCGAGGCCATGGACGGGCCGTAGTCGTTGATCATCGCACCCATGAAGCAGCCCATGTCCGTGCCAGCCGCCGTCTCCGGGTTGATGCCGGCGTTCTCCAGCGCCCGCCACGCCACCCGCAGCCCGACCCGCTGCTGGGGGTCCATGGCCACGGCCTCCCGCGGTGAGATACCGAAGAAGCCGGGATCGAAGTCGGCGGCGCCGTCGAGGAAGCCACCCGCGTCCGGAACGGCGCTCCACCCCTCGCGGTCGCCGAGCGAAGCCAGCAGCTCCAGGTCCCAGCCCCGGTCGGTGGGCATCGGCCCGATGGTCTCGCGGCCGTCGGCCAGCACCTGCCAGAACTGCTCGGGGGTGCTGACCCCGCCGGGGGCCTCCACCGCCATCCCCACCACCACGACGTCGTCGTCGCCGATCGGCGCGGTGCCGCTCATCGGCTGGCCTCTGCGCCCGCGGTGGCGCCGAGCGTCTCGGCGATGCCCTCGACGTTGTCGTTGAGGTAGAAGTGCCCGCCGCTGAACAGCGATACCGAGACGCCGGCAGTGGTGTGCCGCCCCCAGCCGTAGAGGTCGGCGAGCGACACGATCGGGTCGCGGTCGCCGTCGAGGGCGACAACCGGCGCGGACACCGTGACGTCCGGCTCGCAGGTGTACGCGTCGATCGCGGCGTAGTCGGCCTTCAGCACCGGCAGGGCCATCCGCAGGATCTCCCGACTCGCCAGGATCTCGGCGCTGGTGCCCTGCAGCGCGGTGAGCCGGCTGAGGATCTCCTCGTCCTCGCTCGGGTGCGGCGGCAGGTCGGCGATCTGGCTGGGCGCCACCACGGCCGAGACGGCGAGGGTAGCCACCGGAACCCCGGCCGCCTCGGCCGCCCGCGCGAACTCGAAGGCGACGATCCCGCCCATGCTGTGGCCGAACAGCGTCACCGGCCGGCCGCGGTGATACGGCGAGGTGGCGAACTCCGCCAGCGACGCCCCGCCGAGCTCGGCGATCGAGGTGGCAGCCGGCTCGGCCAGCCGGTCCTGGCGCCCCGGGTACTGCAGCAGGTACACGCTGAAATAGGCCGAGAACGCCTTCGAGAACGCGCGGTAGGAGGCCGCGCCTGTCCCGGCGTGGGGGCAGATCACCAGCGGCGCCGCGTCCGGTCGGCCGGGCGCGTCGAACTGGCGGAGCCAGCCAAGGGATCGCGTCACTACATGCTCCTCACTGCCACAGCCGGCGCATCGCGAGCTGGCCCTGGTCGTTGTCGTCGAGCACGGATGTGTCGCCGAGCCGGGCGTCGGGCGACGTGCCGATGGCGCGCAGCGTCTCGACGAACGCCGCCTGGATGATCTTCACTTCGTGGTCGTCGAACGACGCCGGCGCGTAGGACAGCACGATCAGCACCCGTTCGTCGGGGAAGACGCTCAAGCGCAGCGCATGCTCGGACGCGCCCCGGCCGGTGAAGGTGAGCAGCTCGAGGCCGCGCCGGGCCAGGAAGGTCTCCAGTTCGGCCCGGCCGGATGGGTACGACTGGAACGAGACCATGGTGTCGAACAGCCGCCGCACGCCGGCCACCCGGTGGGCGGCGGTGATCGGGTACTGCTCGAACTCCATCAGCTCCGTGCGGCGCACGCGCAGCAGCTCCAGCAGCGAGCGCCAGGACTGCGCCGGGTCGAGCTCAACCACCCGCGGCACCGTGTTGGCGTAGGAGCCGACCGCGGTCTCGATATCGGCGATGTCCGTCGGCCGCCCAGCAACCACCTCGCCGAACACAGGCCGGTCGGTGCCGGTGAGCTCGCGCAGGACGTTGGCCCAGGCAAGCTGGCAGACCGAGCTGAAAGTGGTCGCGGCATCGGCCGCGACTGTGCGCAGCGCGGCCACCAGTGCTTCCTCGAGCTCGAACTCGTAGTCGACCGGAGGCTCGGTGGCGCTGCTCTCGTGGCCGGCGGCGACGATCGTCGGCTCGGTGACCAGGGCCAGGTACCGCTCCCAGGCGGCGTCGGCCGCGTCCCGCCGGCCGTGGACGTCGGCGAGAAACGCGGTGAAGGTGGGCGACTCCGCCGGCCCCACGAAGCCGGTGCGGGTGGCGTAGTCGCGGAACACCTCGCGGGTGATCAGCTGACCTGACCACCCGTCGGAGATGATGTGGTGGGCGGTGAGCACCAGAAGGTGCTCGTCGCCGGGCAGGTGGACCACCGAGCCGCGCAGCAGCGGGCCCCGGCTCAGGTCGAACTGCGCGACCAGGTCGTCGTTGAGGAGGTGCTCCAGCCGGTCGGTGATGTCGCCGCCGCCCTCGCGCAGGTCGATCTCGGCGAGCCCGAACGAAGCCTGCGCCGGGATGACGGCGACAGGGGTGCCGGTCTGCGTGACCACGAACGCGGCGCGGAGGTTGGGGTACTGGTTGATGACCAGCCGCGCCGATTCGGCCAGTCGGTTGGTGTCGAGCTCGCCCCGCACGCCGATGACCATCTGGAAGGAGTAGATGTCCCGGCCCGCAGCGCCCAGGCTCGCGAGGTAGATCGCCTCCTGCATCGGGGCGAGCGGGTGCACGTCGGCGACGTCGCCGTAGCGTAGCTGCCAACGGTCGAGGTCGGCCTGGCCGACCGCGTCGGCCAGTACGGCGCTCGGAGTCAGGTACCGGCCGGGGCGGGCGCGGACCGCGGCGGCGAGGTCCCGCAGCGCCGCCAACCAGCCGTCAGCGATGGCCTGCGCGTCGGCGGCGGGCAGCGCCGACTCGGGGAACCGGAACGCGGCCTCGAGCCGGGCCGCCCCGCCGTCGGCGAGAGCGGCCGTGTTGACGTCGAGCACGGCCGGGGCGGGCAGCGACGGATCGGCGTGCCCAGACAGGTACGGGAACTCCGCGGCCGGGCTCCACTCCCGCTCCGCCGACGGTTCGGGCACGGCGAAGCGCCCGAGGTAGTTGAAGCTGATGTGGGGCACCGGCCGCTGGGCGAGGACCCCGGCCGTCTCGGCGTTGAGGTAGCGCAGCAGTCCCCAGCCGATCCCCGCGTCCGGGACGGCCAGCAGCCGCTCCTTGACCGCCTTGAGCACGTCGACGACCGGGGCGTCGCCCTGCGCCGCGAAGGTCACCGGATAGGTGGACGTGAACCAGCCGACCGTCGACGTCAGATCGGCGTCGCGGAACAGGCTCTCGTCGCGGCCGTGCCGCTCGATCGTCACGGACACCTGATCCCCGGCTTCGGTCCCGCGCACCTGCCGCACCGCGTGCACCAGCGCGGCCACCTGGATGTCGGTGAGGTCGCACCCGAACGCCTCGGTGACGACGCTGCCGAGGAACTCGGTGTCGTCGGTGTCCAGCGTCACGGTGATCTCGCGGATGGTCGCGACGGTGTCGACGGCCGGATCGAGCGCCCGGCCGCCCAGCGGCGGCGCGGCGGTGACCTCGGCGGCGCGCCAGAAGCCGGTCTGCGCGACGAAACGCTCGGACCGCGCAGCCTCAGCGAGGCTCAGGGCCCAGGCCTTGACCGGGGTGGCGCCGGGTCTCCGGGTGAGTGTGCCAGCCCACAGGCCCGCGAGGTCCTCGTGCAGGACCCGCCAGGACACGCCGTCGACCACGAGGTGGTGGATGACCATCAGCAGGCGGCCCGGCCGTGCGTCCCCACGGTGCACGAAGGCGGCGGCGACCATCGGCCCGGCCGCCGGGTCCAGGCGCCGGCCCGCGTGGCCGAGCTCCTCGGTCAGCACCGACGCGAGCTGCGGCCACCGTTCGGCGTCGACGATCCGCTCGACCAGCGACACGGCGTTGTCCGTTGCCGAGGCCGGGATGACGAGCGCGGGCTCGCCGCCCGCACCTCGCCCGACCGTTGCGCGCAGCACTGGATGGCGGTCCACCAGCAGCCGGAGGACTGCGGTGATGTCCTCGGCGGTGGCGCCGGCGGGCGTGACGAGCGTGGTGGCCTGGCCGTATCCGGCGTAGTCGGTGACCTTGTCGAGCAGCATCGCGGCCGCCGGTAGCATCGGTACCGGGCCGGATTCGTCGTCGATCCGGGCCAGCTCCGGAGCGTGGCTGACCGCGACCTCCTCGGTGGCGGCGGCGATCCGGGCGATCGTCCGGGCCTCGAAGAGCGCCTTGGTGGTGATGTGCAGGCCGCGCTGCTTGAGGGCGGCGGCCATCCGGATGGCGCTGATCGAGTCGCCGCCCAGCCGCAGGAAGTCGTCGTCGGCGGCCAGTTCGGTGTCGGCGGAGAGCTCGAGCCCGGCCCGGACGACTTCGGCGACGAGGTGCTCCCGGTCCCCGCGCAGGGCCCGGCCCGCTCCCGAGGTGTCGGCGTCCGGGGCCGGGAGGGCCTTCTGGTCGAGCTTACCGTTCGGGGTCAGCGGCAGGGTGGCCAGGCGGGTCAGGAACGACGGCACCATGTACGGCGGCAGCCGCTGGCCGAGGTACGCCCGGATCCGCTCGGCGGGTTCGTCGCCGGCGCCAGCCGTGGCGGGGTCGGCGACGTAGTAGGCGGCCAGCATCGAGCGGCCGTCCCGCCTGATCGCGACGGAGGCGGCGGACGTGATGCCGGGGACCTGGCGCAGCACGGTGTCGATCTCGCCGAGCTCGATCCGGTGTCCGCTGATCTTGACCTGGTCGTCGGCCCGGCCGATGAACTCGAGGCGGCCGCGGGCGTTCCAGCGCACCAGGTCGCCGGTGCGGTACATCCGCTCGCCCGGGTGGGCGCCGAACGGGCTGGCGACGAATGCCGCCGCAGTCAGGCCGGCGCGGTCGTGGTACCCGACGGCCAGCTGCGGGCCGCCGAGGTAGAGCTCGCCGACCACGCCCGGCGGCAGCTGCCGCAGGCGCTCGTCGAGCACCCACACGCTCGAGTTCGACTCCGGGACGCCGATCAGCGCGCTGCGGTACTCGGACCGGCCGGTGACCGCGCTGAAGTCTTCGAAGGTGATGTCCATGGTCGCCTCGGTGGGGCCGTAGAGGCCCACGACGGGGCAGCCGAACGCCCGGCCCGCCTCCTCTGCTAGCCAGGGCGTGACCGCCTCGCCGCCGGTGAACAGGAAGCGCACGGAGCGCAGGCGATCCTCGCCGGGTCCGGCGTCGAGAAACGCCCGGAGCATGGTCGGGACGAACGACAGGACGGTGATGCGGTACCGCTCGATGCACTCGGTCAACGCCTGCGCGTCCATCCACCACCAGCCGGGGCGGCCGAGTACCAGGGCGGCGCCCAGTGTGAGGGCAGCGACGATCTCGCCCACCGACACGTCGAAGCCGATCGGCGTCTTCTGCAGGACGCGCTCGTCCTCGATCATGCCGAAGTGGTTGCGCATCCACTGCACCTTGTTGGCCACCGCGAGGTGGTTGACCACGACGCCCTTGGGCAGGCCGGTGGTGCCGGAGGTGTAGATCACGTAGGCGGGGTCCTGCGGCCGGATGGGGCGCTCAAGCTCGCCCGGCTGGACCGGGTCGCCGCGGTGCGCGGCCAACGCGGTGTGCACCGCGGGATCGGTGAGGTCCAGCATGGGTACCGTGGGCGAACCGAACGACCGCTCCGGAGTGAGGCTCCGCAGCACGATCACCGGTCGGGCGTCGCGGATGATGTATTCCACCCGGTCGGCTGGCAGGTCGGGGTCGATCGGCACATACACGCCCCCGGCCCGCAGCAGGCCGATCACCATCACCGGCAGCCACTCGCTGCGGTCGGCGTGCACGGCCACCGCGTCGCCGGGCCGGACACCTCGGGCGATCAACAGCCGGGCGCACTGGTTCACTCTGCGGTCGAACTCGGCGTAGGTGAGCTCGACGTCCTCGAACACCACCGCGGTGCGGGCGGGATGGTGGGCGGCGGTCTCCCTGGTCATCGCGTCGATGGTCAGCGGCGCGATCTCCATGTCCGGCCCGCGGCTCCAGCCGTTCAGCCGCGTCCGGTCGCCGTTCGACAGCATGGCCAGGTCGCCGATCGTGACGTCGGCGTCGGCCGCCACCAGGGTCCGGTCGAGGTACTCGTGGAGCCGGTCGACCGTCGTGGCGTCGAAGAGGGCGGTCTGGTAGGTGACCTGGACGTCGGTGCGGTCGTCGAGCAGGAACACCTCGACTGCCAGCGGGAGGAGTGCGGCGCCGTTGTCGATCAGCTCCCAGGTGGTACGGCAGCCGGGCAGCTGCGGGCCGTCGATCTTCCGGTCGAGGAACAGCACCAGCGAGTCGAACAGGCCGGCGCCGAGGTCCGGGTTCACCCGTCTGGCTGCCCGCACCGCGTGCTCGTACGGGAAGGTCTTGTGCCGGAAGGTCTCGGTGTTGACGTCGTGCACGTGGGCGACGAGGTCGGCGAACGTGTCGCCGTCGGTGGCGGCCAGGCGCAGTGCGAGGGTGTTGCTCAGGTTGCCGATGAGCAGTTCCTGGCCGGCCTCCTCGCGGTTGGCGACGGTGGTGCCGACGACGATGTCGTGCTGCCCGGTGAGCTGGCGCAGTGAGACGTAGTACGCGGCCAGGAACACCTCGAAGGGTGTGCGGCGCAGCCGCCGGCTCAGGGCCCGCAGGGCGGCGTCGGCCCCGGCCGACAGGGTGCGGTCGACGCGGGCGCCGCGCGTGCCCGCGTCGGCCGGGCGGCGGTCGAACGGCAGCTGTAACGCGTCGAGTTCGGCAGCGAAGGTCTGCTCCCAGAAGGCCATGTCGGTGGTGTGGTCGCCGCCGGCGAAGCGGCGCTGCTCCCACTCGGCGAAGTCGGCCACCTGCCGGTCGAGCGGCGGGACCGTGATCCGGCCTTCGAGGGCCTGCGGGTAGAAGCGCTCGAGGTCGCGCGAGAGCGCCGCTAGCGTCATGCCGTCCCACGCGATGTGCTGCATCAGCACGACGGCGACCAGCCGCTCGCTGTTCAGCCGGACCAGGGTCGTGCGCATCGACGACTCGGCGCTGAGGTCGAAGGGCTCGGCCACCACGTCCTCGACCAGCTCCCGCAGGCGCCGCTCGGCCTCGGGCTGGTCGCGTAGGTCGACCCGCCGGCACCGGATCGGCAGCTCGCGATGGATGCGCTGGTACGGTTCGCCGGACTCGTCGACGTGGTAGGTGGTGCGCAGCACCTCGTGCCGGCGTCCGACGGCCTTGAAGGCCGCCTGCAGTGCACTGTCGTCGACCGGTCCGTCGAAGGTGAGGGCGAGGCAGAGATTGTACACGACGCTGTCTGGGGCGAGCTGCTGGTAGGTCCAGATGCCGCGCTGCGAGGACGACAGCGGCGCTCGCTCCACGTCCGCTCGCCGGGGCACGCCGTCGTCGGGCGTGACCATGCCCTCTGCGACGAGCCGGGCCCGTATCGCCGCTTCCACCGCGTCGAACGACCGCATGTACGCGTCTCCCCCCTGACGTCTGTCCGATGTGGACCAACCGGCTCGCGCTAGTAAGGATAGGCTAACCTAATTCTAGCCCGGAGCGCTAGCCGTCAGCCGCCATCCCCGGGCCTGGTCCCGCTGCTGGCAGAACTGCGCGTAGCGCCCCTCGCGCCCGCTGAGCTCGGCGTGGGTGCCGCGGTCGACGATCCTCCCGTCCTCGACGACCAGGATCTGGTCGGCGTGCGCGACCGTGGACAGTTTGTGCGCGACGACCACCACGGTCTTGCCCTCGGTGAGCTCGCGCAGCCCGCGGACCACGACGGCCTCGTTGTGCGGGTCGAGTGCACTGGTGGCCTCGTCGAGCAGCACGATCGGGGCGTTCTTGAGCAGCGCCCGGGCGATCGAGATCCGCTGCCGTTCGCCGCCCGACAGGTTCGCCCCGCGCTCGCCGACGACGGTCGCCCAGCCGTCGGGGAGACGCTCGACGATCTCGTCCACCGCGGCGATCCGCGCGGCCCGGCGGACCTCGTCGTCAGTGGCGTCCGGCCGGCCGATCCGGACGTTCTCCTCGATCGTCTGGTTGAACAGGTAGACGTCCTGGAACACCGGCGAGATCTGCGCCATGAGACGCTCCATCGACATCTCCCGCACGTTCTGGCCGCCGATGCGGATGACGCCAGCGTCGACGTCGTAGAACCGGGCGGCCAGGCGGAGGATCGTCGTCTTGCCCGAGCCGCTAGGCCCCACGATGGCGGTCGTCGTCCCGGCTGGCACGACGAACGACTGGTCGCTGGCCACCCGAGTACCCGGAACATATCCGAACCCGACGCTGTCGAAGGTGATCGAGTTGTCCGCTGGCGGGGTGTCGACGTCCGGGTCGCGGACCTCTTCGGCCCCCAGCAGCTCGTGCACGCGGTCCACCGCGGCGGAGGCGGCGCGGGTGGCCGGGCCGACCTGGGCAAGCAGGGTCAGCGGCTCGATGAACCGCGCGATCACCACGATGAGCGCGATCGCCGATCCGGCGGAGACCCCGCCCCCAGTGGCCCAGGAGATCGCCAGGAAGACCAGGGCGAGGAAGACCAGCTGCACGACCAGCGTGAACGCCGCCAGGCTCGGCACGGACGCCGCCGTCAGCGCCTTCGCGGCGCGCTGCTGCTTGGCCAGCGCCAGCTCCAGTCCGCGGGTGCCGCTGCCGACCGCACCGAACGCGCGCAGCGCCGGCTGGGCCACGGCGAACTCCAGCACCCGCCCGTTGGCCTCGGCCGCGGCGGCGTGCATCCGGTCGTCCACACTGCGGTAGGAGCGGCCCGCGACGGCGTTGACCAGGGCCATCACCGGCAAGCCTACGAGCATGGCTGCGCCGAGGTGCCAGTCGACGAACAGCATCCCGACCGCGATGCCCAGAGGGACCGCGATGCTGGCGACCAGAATGGCCAGCAGGCGGGCGAAGATGCCGAGCACCTCGCGTACCTCGCCCACGACGACCCGGGCGATGCCGGCGGAGTCGCGGGCGGTGAACCAGCCCAGCGGCAGCGTGCTCAGGTGGTCGCCGAGGCGGTTGGAGACCCCGCGCAGCATACCGACCCCGATCCGCAGGCCGAGCATGGACTGTTGGTAGGACGCGACCGCGGCGACCGCGACCGCACCCGCAAGCACCGCGAGCCAGATCGCGGCGGTACTCCAGTCACGCGCGAGGAACTCATCCAACAGCGGGACCAACACGACGTAGGCGGCGGCCTGCGCGATGCTGTTGACGCCGATTGAGGTCAGGAACGCCGGCAGCGGACGGCGGGCGTCGGCCGGCACCAGAGCCAGGGCCTTGCGGATCATCTCAGACCAACTCCTCGTGCGTGCCGGGCTCCGCGAGAATCGCCATCGCCTCCTCGTTCGTCTGCCACAATCGCTGGTACAGTCCGCCGGACCGGCGCAGCGTCGGATGGTCACCGCGTTCGGCGATCCGCCCGTCGGACAGGACCAGGATCTGGTCGACCTCGGTGATGGTGTGCAGCCGGTGGGCGATCACCAGCACCGTGCGGTCGGCGATCAGCGAGGCGAGGGCGTCCTGGACGGCGGCCTCGGCCTCCGGGTCGGCGTAGGCGGTGGCCTCGTCGAGCACCAGCACCCGGCTGTCGGCCAGCAGTGTGCGAGCGATCGACAGCCGCTGCGCCTCGCCCCCGGAGAGGATGGCGTCCACTCCGATCTCCGAGTCGTAGCCCCGCGCAAGGGCCACGATACGGTCGTGGATCTGCGCGGTACGGGCCGCGGCCTCCAGTTCCTCCGCTGTGGCCGACGGTCGGGCTAGCCGCAGGTTGTCGGCCACCGTGCCGCGGATGAGGTGCACCTCCTGCAGGACGAAGCCGACGATGCGGTAGAGCTCCTCCAGCGACAGCTCCCGCACGTCGCGCCCGTCGATGAGTATCGCGCCGTCGGTCACGTCGTAGAACCGGGCGAGCAGGCGGGCCATCGTCGACTTGCCTGAGCCGCTCGGGCCGACGAGGGCGGTCACGGTGCCGGGGGCGAGCTCGGCGCTCACCTCGCGCAGCACCGGCTGGTCCTTGCGGTAGCCGAAGCCGACGGCCCGGAACTCGACCCTGCCGGGACCGTGCGGCGTCGCGTCGCGGCTGTCCTCGCCGCCCGGATCGCCAGGTGTCGGTGCCGGCGTCGCGAGCTCGGGCAGTGCCTGCAGCTCGCGCAGGCGGGTCGCCGCGGCTGCCCCGGCCCGCAGCGCCTGGGCGCCGTAGGCCAGCCCGAGCAGGCTGGCGCCGAGCCCGACGCCGACGAGCAGGAACGGCACAAGGTCGATCGGCTCGACCCAGCCGGCCGCTGCCATCCCGAGCGAGGCCGCGGTGACCACGAAAGTCAGGAACACCGGCGTGAGCAGGACGTCGGCCGAGGACTGGATGCGGGTCATCGGTAGCTTCCAGGCGTTGAGCGCGTCGGCGTACCGGTCGACGGCGTCGCGGAAGCCCTTGTGCGCCCGGCGGGTCTGGCCGAACGCCCGGACCACCGCGATACCGTCGACGAACTCGACCGTCATGCTCTCCACGGCCTGTTCGCCGCGATTGAACAGGCCCAGCCGGGCGTTGTGGGCCGGGCTCATCATGGTGTTCAGTGCGAACAGGTAGGCGATCACTGGGACCAGGAGCACCAGCGTCAGCCTCCAGTCGACGAAGACCAGGTAGCCGACGGTGACCAGGGGAATGACCGTCGCGTTGACGTTCTCCAGACGCGCGTGGGCGACGAGGTAGTGCAGCGCCTCGACGTCGTCGGCCAGCAGCCGCTTGACCTGCACGGAGCTGCGCTCGTTGAACCAGCCCAGGGGGACCCGGGACAGCTTGGCGGCCAGCTGCCGACGCAGCGCGAGCTGGAAGCCCGCATCGATCTGGTGCGTCCAGATCAGCCCGATCACCTGCAGCACCCCGCGCAGCGCCAGAACGATGAACGCCGCGACCACCAGGCGGGTCACCGTGCCGGTGTCCACGGGGTCCCGCAGGAGCCGCCGGGCCGCCTCGACGATCAGGATGAACGGCACGACCGCGCAGACCGCGGCCGCGGCGACGAGCAGTCCGGCCAGCGAGATCGAGCGGTCGACCGGCGCAAGCAGCTGCGCGGCCGCCGCCTTGTCCCGCCGGGCCTGCTGCTTGAGGGCCACCCGGTCCGGCGGCGGGGTCGCCGAGGGCGGCGACAGCGCCCATCCGCTGGCGGACGCTCGCGCCTCGGCCCCAGCGTGGTCGGTGTTCGGCGCCATCACCGGTCTCCCATCTGTCGGCCGGGCGCGCCCAGCCGAGCCTGCAATGCTGCCAGGACGGACGCGTCGAGGCCGGAGGCCGACATGGGTTCGGCCGGGGACGGCGAATCCGGAGCGGTCTGCGCGGCCTCGACGCCGGCCTGATCGATCTGCGCCGCGAGTTCGTGTAGCACCGGATGCAGGAACACGGTCTGCACCTCGATCGGCCGGCCGTCCGCCTGCAGCCGCGCGACCAGTCGCAGCGCTGCCAGGCTGTCCCCGCCCAAGGCGAAGAAGGTGTCCTCGCGGCCGACCTCGGCATCGTCGTCGAGCTTGAGGACGGCCCGGATCGCCATCGCGAGCGCCTGCTCGCTCGCGCCCCGCGGCGGGCCGCCAAGTCCCGTCAGCCGCGCCAGCTCCGGCTCTGGCGGCAACGCATGGTCCGGGGCACCTGCATCGCCGGCGCCGGGCCGGCGCTGCTCACCCAACGCGCGGCGCGGGTCGGCGGCCCATTGCGGCGCGAGCGCGGCGAGGCGCGCGGCGAACCCATCGATGTCGTTGGCCGCGGCCAACTGCGGGGTCGCGGTCACCTCGATCGAGCACCCCGTGGCCTCCGGCCACACCGCGAAGGCCAGGTCGGCCCCGGGCGGTACGGCAGTACGGTGGGCCCAGGCCTGCACCTGGTGCCCGTCGAGGACGAGCCGGGGCGGCGCGGAACGGAACCTGGAGTAGGACACCTGGAAGGGTGGCAGCGGCGCGCTGCCGGCCAGCGCCGCAATGCGCTCGATTCGGGTGCCCCGGTGGGCCAGTGCCCGCTCGGCGGCTGACGCGATCGCACCGGCCAGCTCGGCCGGGCTGCGGTCCGGGTCGATGCGGACCCGGCAGACGAGGCGGTTCGCGAAGTGGCCGACGACCGTCTCGGCGCCGGTGGGACGGTCGGCGTCGAGCACACCGATCGCGATGTCCACGGCGCCCCACTCTCGGTGGATCGCGCCGGCGATGAGCGCGAGCAGCGCCGCGTCCGGCCCGGCGGCGTCCACGTGGACGCGGAGGGTGATCTCGTCCGCGGTGATGGTCCGTGCATTGGACACCGGAACGACCCGGTCCGGCATCGCGGCCAGGTGCTCGGCCCAGTAGCCGAGGTCGGAGTCGGTCGCTGGCGTGGCGGTGGCCGCGCGCAGCTGCGCGGCGGAGAAGTCGCGGTACTGCGCAGGCGGCGCACCGTCGTGCGCGGCCGCGTAGCCGCGCGCCAGTTCGTGGACGATCTGCGCCAGTGCCGCGTCGTCGGCGGCGAGTTGATGCACCGTCACCGACAGCACCACCCAGTCCCCAGTGCCGAACGCCGCGAACCGGATCGGCAGCTGCGCCGAGGGGTCGATGGCGGTCGCGGCATGGCCGTCGACCGCGCGTCGCACCGCCGCGTCGTCGACGGTGTCGTCGGCGGTGTCGACCTTGACGTGCTCAACGACCTGCGCCGGTGTGTCGAGCACTCGCTGGTACGGCAGGCGGCGGTCGGCCGGGTAGATCGTGCGCAGGATCTCGTGGCGCCGCAGCAGCAGCTGCGCGGCCGCCTCGAGGCGCCCGGGGTCAGGCGGGGGCGAGATCATCCAGGCCGCGTGCAGGTTGCGGCTGACCAGGCCGGACCGCTGCTGCCGGATCAAGGCCTGCTGGGTCAGCGAGAGCGGAACGCGGTCGGCGCCCTGCGCGAGGGGTGCCGGATCCCGGTTGTTCGCGAGTCGCTCGGTCAGAAGCTTGATGTTGGACTCGGTCATGACTCCCTTTCGGCGACCGGCGGAGACGACTTGGCGAACCAACGGGACGGGACGGCACGCGCGGTCTCATCCATCGACACTCGACCTAAGCCAGCGTAGGCTAACCTAACTTTCGCCGCTATGGCATCCCGGTGCGATGCCGGATGCCCGCATGCCTCTGCTGGAACCGATCGATGGAGGACACGCCTCGATGGCCCCGGAGATTGCCGATATCGTCGCCCTCTCGCCCACGCAGCGGGCGATGTACCTGGTCAGCGCGAGCAGCCCGGACGTCGACCCGTACAACGTGCAGTTCTCGGTGCGGCTGAGCGGTCTGACCGACGTCGGGCCGGTCCGGGCGGCGATCGAGCAGCTGCTGCGCCGCTACCCGCATCTCGCCGCGAGCGTCGTCTCGGCCGGCCTGCCCCATCCGGTGCTGGTGGTACCGGCGGCACCGCACGCGCACTGGGAGGAGCGGGACCTGCGCGGCGCGCCCGCGGTGCAGCTCGCCGCCGACGAGGTCTACCGAGCCGAGGGACGCCGGAAGCTGGACCTGACCGGCGGGCCCCTCACCCGGGTGGTGGCCGCCCGGCTGGCCGAACGCGAGCACGAGCTCATGTTCACGATCCATCACGTCGTGGTCGACGGCTTCTCGGTGCCGCTGCTCTACGGCGACCTCGTCGCGCTGCTCACCGGGGCCGCCGACGCGCTGCCGGCCGCCCTGCCGATCCGAGAGCACGCGGCCTGGCTGGCCCGCCGGCCGGTCGACGCGGCGATCGAGGCCTGGCGGGCCGCCCTCGATGGTCTCGCCGACAGTCCCACCCTCGCCCCGCCCGCCCCGGCCGACCTGCCCGAGGTCGGCGAGGCGCGGCTGAGCCGGGCCGACGGCGACGCGGTGTCAGCGTGGGCGCGGCGCCACGGTCTCACCCTCAACACGGTCTTCCAGCTGGCCTGGGCCCGGGTGCTGTCCGGGCTGACGTCGCGCGATGACGTGGTGTTCGGCCAGACCACCACCGGCCGCGACCCGTCGCTGCCGGGCGCCGAGCGCATGGTCGGCGGGCTCATCGCCACCGTCCCGGTCCGGGTCCGGGTGTCGGCGGGGCCTCCGGCCGAGGTCGGTGTGGCGGTGCAGCGCGAGGGTTCGCAGCTGCGCGCCCACGATCACCTCGGGGTCAACCAGATCGCGTCGGCCGTCGGGGTGGCCACGCTGTTCGACTCGCTGTTGGTATTCGAGAATATCCCCGTGGTCGGCGCGGACGCCTGGGTCGAGCTGCCCGGCGGCGGCCGGCTCGGCACCGGGCGCATCGACTCGTTCACCCACTTCCCGGTCGTCGTGGTCCCGATCGTCATCGACGGCGAGATCATCACCCGGGTGGAGATCCGCCCCGATCTGGTCCCCCGCTTCCGTCCCGAGGTCCTCGCCCGGCGGTTCCTCGCGGTCGTGCGGCGGATCATCGAGGCGCCA
Organism: Dactylosporangium sp. NPDC005572; assembly: GCF_040605515.1. NCBI lineage: Bacteria > Bacillati > Actinomycetota > Actinomycetes > Micromonosporales > Micromonosporaceae > Dactylosporangium > Dactylosporangium sp. NPDC005572. The sequence continues at coordinate 17,326 of NZ_JBEXCY010000083.1, forward strand.
ACCCTGTCGTCGGTGGCGGTGCTCCTGGACGGGGAGGCGGCCACGACCGGGCCGGCGGCGGCGCCGGACGAGTCGATGCACCGCACGGTGCCACAGGCGCTCGCCGAGGCGCTCGACGCGCGGCCTCCGGCCTCGATCGCGGTGATCGACCGCTGGGGCGCGCAGACGGTGCCGGACTTCGGCGCCGCGGTCCGGACCCTGACCGAGGAACTGCTCCTGCACGGCGTACGGCCGGACGACCGTGTCGGCGTGATGCTGCGGCGAGACCGGCGCGTGCTGCAGGCGCCGTTCGGCGTGGCCGGCACCGGCGCTCTGTGTGTGCACCTCGACCCGGACACACCCGCCGGCCGGCTTGCGTCCATTCTGGACGGTTCCGGCGTCGGCGTCGTGCTGGCCGAACCGTCGCACCGGCCGCTGGTCGATGCTGTCGCCGAGGAGCTCGGCCGGCCCATCCGCCTGCTCACGCCGGACGGAGCCGGACACCTCTCCCCCGCGCCAGCACCCGCCGCCCCCGAGGCACCGGTGCCGCCACGGTTCCACCCCGGGCGCCCGCTGTACGCCATCTTCACCTCCGGCACGACCAACCGGCCGAAGGGCGTGGTGACCTCGCACCGGGGGCTGCTGGCATTTTGGGCGCATCACGCCCGGCGCGTCTACGCGCCGCTGGTGGCCACGCTGGGGCGCACCCTGCGGGTCGGGCACAACTGGTCGACCGGCTTCGACGCGGCCTGGCAGCCGACCGTGGCCCTGCTCAGCGGCCACACGCTGGTGATCGTCCCGGACGAGGCCCGCAACGACCCGAAGCGGCTCGTCTCCTTCATCACCGAAAACGACGTGGACTTCATGGAGACGTCACCGTCGATGTTCCTCCGGCTGGCCGAGGCCGGCCTGCTCTCGGGGTCGCCGGGCGAGGAGGCGTGTTTCCTGCGCATCCTCGGGCTTGGCGGCGAGGCGATCCAGGACGACACCTGGCAGCGGCTACGGCGGCTCGACGCGACGCGCGTGCTGAACTTCTACGGCCCCACCGAGACCACCGTCGACGCCTTCATGGCCGACGTCGCCGATCACGAGCACACCTCGATCGGGGCTCCGACGCTGACGATGACGGCGGAGGTGCTTGACCACCGGCTGCGGCCCGTGCCGACCGGCGGCGTGGGCGAGCTGTACCTCTCCGGTCCCCAGCTGGCCATGGGGTATCTCGGTCAACCAGGGCTCACCGCGGCCGCCTTCGTTGCCGGTCCGGACGGCCGGCGCCGGTACCGCACCGGCGACCTCGTCTGCCTCATGGCCGACGGCGGCGTCGCCTACCTCGGCCGGGTCGACAACCAGATCAAGATCAACGGCTATCGGGTGGAGCCGAGCGAGGTCTCCGCGACCCTGCGCCAGCTCCCCGGCGTGCGCAATGCGGAGGTACTCGTGGACGTCCACAAGGGACGGACCCGGCTGGCGGCCCTGGTCGTTTCGGACCATGCCGCCGCCGCGATCCGCGAAGCCCTCACCGACCGGCTCCCGCACTTCATGGTGCCGGCCCTCATCGTGAACGTCGACCAGATTCCGTTGAACCGAAACGACAAGCTCGACCTGGCCGCCGCGGCCCGGATCATCGACACAGCCCGGCCAGCGGCTGGCGGTGCCGAACCGATCACCTCGACCGAGGCAGCCCTGAGCGAGGTCGCCGGCCTGCCACCGGACACCGCGCTCGCCGATGCCGGGCTCGACAGCCTCGCGGTCATGGACCTGGTGACGAGCCTGCGCCGGCGCGGCTACCAGGTCGACGCGGCGGACGTGTTCGGCGCCGCCGATCTGCGCGAACTGGGGCACCTCCTCGATGGGCGCCCCGGCCCGCGACCGGATCAGCCGGGCTGAGCCGCTCGGGTCAGACGCTGGCCCGGGCCACCTCGAGCAGGAGTGCCGAGGCCCGCTCCAGCTGGGCGACGTCCCCGCGGCCGCGCAGCAGGCGGGCCAAATTGCGCACGGTGCGCGCGTCGAACAGGTCGACGATGAAGGCGTCGCGGGCCAGCAGCAGGCCCCGCACCTTGGCGATGAACGTCGTCGCCGAGAGCGAGTTGCCGCCCGCCTCGAAGAAGTCGGTTTCGACGCCGAAACGCTCCACCTCCAGCACGGCGGACATGATGTACTCCAGGGCCGCTTCGACGTCGTCGGAGGGGACCACGTAGGCGTCCTGGAACCGCTCGGCCGTGCCGGCCGCGAGCCGCGCCACGACCTGGGCCCGGTCGGTCTTGCCGTTGCGGGTGACCGGCATCGCGTCGAGGACCTCGACCGTGTCCGGGACCATATAGGTGGGCAGGACCTGCGCGACGGCGGCGCGGACCGCCGGTCCGTCCGGGCCGGTGCCGGCGACGGCGGCGACCAGGCGGGCCGCCGGTTCGCCCAGGACGGTGGCGACCGCGGCGGTGACGCCGGGCTGTTGCAGCAGCGCCGCCTCCACCTCGCCGAGCTCGACGCGGTGGCCGCGCAGCTTGATCTGGTGGTCGCGGCGGCCCAGGAAGTCGACGGTGCCGTCGGGCCGGTAGCGGCCGCGGTCGCCGGTGCGGTACCAACGCGTCGTGCCGATCGTCAGGAACCGCTCGGCCGTCTGCCGCGGGTCATTGTGATAGCCGCGGGCGACCCCGCGGCCGCCGATCCAGATCTCGCCGGGCACCCAGTCGGGGCAGTCCTCGCCTCGGCCGTTGACCACGCGCAGGGCCACGCCGTCCATCGGCACGCCGTAGGGCAGGTACGTCCAGTCGGCTGGCGTGTCGTCGGTGAGTTCGCAGACCGTGGAGTGGATCGCGGTCTCGGTGGTACCGCCGAGGCCGACGAACCGCAGCCCCGAGCCGGCCGCGCGCAGCCGGCGGCCCACTGCGACGTCGACACGGTCGCCGCCGGTGAGGACCAGCCGCACGGGCGCGATGGCCGCCTGCCCGGCGGTGTCGGCGAGCATCGCGATCAGGCCGGGGGCCGCGTTGACGATGCTGACCTGTCGGGTGGCGATCACCGCGCACCAGGCGTCGGGGTCGCGGGCGGTCGCGGGGTCGAGGCACGCGAGGGACCCGCCGTAGCCGAGCGCGCCGAAGATGTCGAGCACCGACAGGTCGAACTCCAGCGCCGACAGCGCGATCCACCGGTCCTCGGCGCCGACGTCGAAGTGCCGGGCGATCGCGTCGACGGTGGCCGCGGCGGCGGCGTGCGGCACCTCGACCCCCTTTGGCTCGCCGGTCGAGCCGGAGGTGAACAGCACGTAGGCGAGGTCACCGGGTTCGGCCTCGACGGGTGCGGCGGCCGGATCACCGGCGAGGGCGGTGCCGAGATCGAGGGCGGAGCCGGGTCCGGCGCCGTCCGTGACTACCACCCGGACGCCCGCGCGCCCGACGATCGCGTCGCGCCGCGCGGCGGGCAGATCGACGCTGACTGGTACGTAGGCGGCGCCGGCCGCCAGCACGCCGAGCACCGCAGTCACCTGGCGCGGCCCACGCGGCAGGTGGATCGCCACGCGGTCGCTGCGGCCGACGCCAGCCGCAGCGAGCGCCGCCGCCAGTCGCAGCGCATCCGTCGCGAGGTCGCCGTAGGTCTGTGTGGCCTCGGCGCCCCAGACCAGGGCCGGGCGCCCGGGGTCCGCCTGCGCGAGGTCGAAGAAGCGGCCGTGCAGCGTGCGCACCGGCAGGTCCGCGGCCAGCGCCGCGTTGATCGCGGCCCGCCGTTGCGCCTGCCCCGGCGGTGGTACCGCGAACCGGGCCGACTCCCAGTCGAAGACCGGCTCGACGACCGCTTCCAGCAGCGCGATGAAGCGGGCGAACATCTCGTCGACCACGCCGGCGGGCAGCGCGTCCCGGCGGACGTCCCAATTCAGCAGCATCCCGCCGTTCACCTCGGCGACCTGCGCATCGAGGTCGACCTGGGGGCCTTGCGAGATGATCCACACCGGTTCGCCGAAGACGTCGGTCACAGCGCCGGAGAACAGCTCGCCCAGGTTCAGGCCGGAGGTGAACACCACGGAGGGCGTCACCGCACTGCCCCGGTGGCGGCCGAGGTCGCGCAGGACGTCGAGGCCCTCGTAGTCGCTGTGGGCCGAGGTTGTGTGCAGCGCGTGGCCGAACTGCCGCGCCCGCTCCAGGAGCGGCAGACGCTCGGTGAGGTCGACGTCGAGCAGGACGGAGTTCGTGAAGTCGCCGACGAGCTGGTCGACCTCGGGGTGGATCGGCTCGCGGTGGAACAGCGGAATGTTGAGCAGGAACCGTTGCGTCGCCGACCATCCGGCGATCACCTCGCAGAACAGCGTGGCCAGCAGGACCGCTGGCGTGATCCCGTGGCCGAACGCCACCTCCTCGAACCGCCGCTTGCGTCCGGCGTCGAACCAGTGATGCCGGCGGATGCTGCGGGTCGGGTCGGCGCGCTCCGCCTCGTTGACCGTGGGCAGGTCCGGCACGTCCGGCAGGTCGGGGATGCGCTCCTGCCACCAATGCTGATGGCGGTCGTCGGCGGCGGATCGCCGGCGGGCCGCCAGGTACTCGCGATAGCTGTAGCCGATGGGCGGCAGGGCGTTGTCGGAATCTTTGATGTAGTACTCGGCGAGGTCGGCCAGGATGCGGCGGTAGCTCATCGCGTCGGCGGCCAGCATGTCGACGTCCACGTGGATGCGGTGCGCACCACCCGGCAGCAGCGTCGCCGCAACGTCGATGACCTGGCCGGCCGAGACGTCCAGCTGCTGGTGGCTCTTCGCGTCCCGCACGTCGTCGAGCCGGCGGGCGAGGTCGGCCTCGTCGGTGAGGTGGCGCAGGTCCGTCGCCGACCATACGCCAGCCGGGGCCCAGTCGAGGATGCGTTGGGTGCCGTTGTCGCCGAATGCGACTCTGAGCATCTCGTGCCGCGCAATGGTGCGCCGCAACGCCCGCTCGAGGCGGTTCGCGTCGATGCCCGCGCCGTCGAACTCCACGTAGAGGTGGGCCGCGACTCCGCCCAGACGCTGACCCTGCTGTCGGCCGATCCAGTACGCGTGCTGCATGGTGGCCAGGCCGAACTCGTCGCCGTCGTCGGCGCCGCTGTTGTTGTTCTCGATGGCCGCGGGCTCGGCGGGCGAGACGCCGAGCAGTTCGGCCCAGCCGTCGAGCGTGGGGTGCAGCGCCATCGCCGAGTAGTGGATCTGGTGTCCGGCCTTGCGCAGGCGGCCCGCGAGCTTCATCAACGCCAGGGAGTGCATGCCCAGCGCCATGAGGTTGTCGTCGGCGGCGATGGACTCCGGTCGGATCCCGAGTTCTTCGGAGATCATCTGGCGTACGTCATCCCTAGTGGTCACTCAGCTGCTCCAGGTTCATGTGACGGTTGATGGTGGCCGGGGACGGATCGACGGCGCCCAGGCTGGCGCAGATCCGGTCGCTGAGCAGCCCGAGACAGCTCAGGTTGGGAAACCCGGGGCCCTGCCGTAGATCGGCCAGGCCCGGGAGGTACAGCGCGGGGGTCATACCGCCGACGGACAGCGACCGCTCGATCGACATCTGGACCCGCTCCGTGGTCGCGGCCCCGCCGATCGCCAGCTCCAGCCGATCCAGGGCGGAGCCGTCGAACAGCTGCAGCATCCACAGCTTCCATGACCCGCGGGCGTCGATGACGTAGTCGTACCACTGGCTGAGGTGGCCGCTGGCGGTCTCAATGCCCAACGCGATCTGGTCGTTGACGGTCTCGACGCCGCTGACCCGGCCCTCGACGTGCACGATGCGGGTGTCTAGACGCAGTTCGTCCATCACCCGGGCCGAGAAGACCCCGCGGTCGGCGCGCTTGATGACCTCCCGGCGCTGGGCAAGCGACAGTGTCTCCCACCGGACGCTGTCGGTGAACACGCTGTTCTCGAAGTAGCCCTCGCCGCGGGTGAACAGGCTCGCCCGCGGCGCGATCACCGAGATGCTCGTCGCCTCGTGGCGGCACATCTCGTGCAGGATCGCCCCGGCGGTCTCCCCGCCCCCGATGACCGCGGCCCGGTCCACCGCCGGCAGCGAGCGGTTCGCCACCTGACGCCAGAAGGTCGCCGGGCCGACGACGTTGGTATCGAGCGTCTCCCATTCGCTGACCGGCGCGCCCGGGCCGGTGACCATCAGGGCGTCCGCGGTCAGGGTGTCCGCCTGCGGCCAGCCTCCGGTGCCGCCGTCAGACCCGTCGGCGCTGTCGAGTTCGATCGTCCAGCGATCGGTGGAGACCGACGCTGTGCGCACCTGCGCGGTCACCACCCGCGCCTCGGCCTGAGTGGCCGCCCACTGCAGATACCGCGCCCAGTCGCGGTGCCGGGGCGGCGGCCGCCCCCGGTCGACCCACTCGCCGAAGCTGCCGGCCGCCACCAGGTATGAGCCCCAGGAGTAGCGCAGCATCGCGTGGTCGATGTAACGGTTGAAGCCACGGAAGTCGGCCGAGCGGTACGGGAAGCCGAGGTCCTTCTCCGGGCTCGTCCCAAGCCGGTGCATGCCGTCGGTCCAGCCACCGGCCGCGGTCCAGTTGGCCCCGACCGCCTCCCGCTCGACGATGATCACCTCGGGGGCCGGCAGGCCGAGGTCGGCCAGCACCCGCGCCTTCACGGCAACGGCCAGCGCCTTGGGCCCGCCGCCGATGCATACCAGGGTCGGCGCCCTCATCCGTGATGCTCCTTCCCCGCAGTCGAACCGATGAGCTCGCCCCGGACTGGCGTGAGCATGTCGGCCAGGCGTTGGCCGAGCCCGGCGACAGCGTCGCGCCGGTATCGATCCGTACGGAACGTGATGTCGATCTCCAGGCCGGCGACACCCGGCCAGATGTCGAAGGTGAGGTCGGTGGTGCTCGCCGGGTGGACAGGCGCGAGCGGCACCATCGTGGTCGGGCCGGCGGGGCCCACCCGAACGCTCGGGGCGTCCGGGCGCCCGAACGCCACCACGACCCGCTCGGGCGGGCCGAGCACCGGCCGGCCGAGGTGGTTCAGGCCCCGCATGACCCGCTCGTAGATGCCCCGCACGGTCGGCACCGGCTCCGCGGCCACGGCCGCGGCGTCGATGCGCACCGGGATGTGGTGCACGAGGGGGCCGACGGTGCCCTCGACGGTGGAAGGGACGCCGTCGGGCGCCGCCATCCACAGGATGGGCGCGTCCGGACCGAGCAGCCGGCCGACCGCCGCCAGCAGCACCGACCGCTCGTCAGATCCTGCCAGCCCGGCCAGGCTCTCGACCATCGACCGCAGGACCGGGTCCGGCGCCAGCCGGACGTGATCGACGGCAGGCCGTCCGCGGCGAGCGGCGTCGCTCCCCCTGGCGACAGGGATCTGCAGCTCCCGGGCCCAGTGCGCGGCGTGCTCCCCGGCGGCGAGCGAGCGTTGCCACAGCGCGAACTCGCCGTGGTGCATCGGGTACGGCGGCCACTGCGGGGCCGCGCCGGTCGCCCTCGCGCGGTAGGCGGTCGCCAGGTCGGCGGCCAGGACCGGCATCGACCAGCGGTCGGCGGCGACGTGGTGCACGACGAGCAGCACCAAGGCGCGGTCGGGCGCCTGCACCACCAGCTCGGCCTGTACTGGAAGCTCGCGCCCGACGTCGATTCGGCGGACGGCGGCCCGCCACATCGCTGCGACGTCGTCACCGGCGACCGAAGTCGAGACCCGCAGGCCGCCCCCAGTCGGGGCCGGATGGACGCGCGGGCGGCACACTCCGTCCGCGTCGCGGCCGTATGTCGTGCGCAGGATGTCGTGCCGGGCCAGCAGATCACCCAGCGCGGACTCCAGCGCCGACCGGTCCAGCGGCCCGCGGACCTGCACGCCGAATACGACGTTGTCGGTCGGGCCGGGTCCGTCGCCGGCGAAGCCGTCCAGGATGTCGGTCTGCCGCACGGACAGTTTCGGCCCGGACGCGAGCGAGAAGTCGCCCGGCGCTGGCCCGGTCCCGCTGCGGGCGGCGGGTATCCGGGCCGGTACCCGCCGGGCCGTCACCCGGGCCAGGTCGAGGCGTTCGGCCAGGGCGGCCGGCGTCGGACGTTCGGACAGCGTGTCCACCGGCAGGTCGACGCCGAACTCCGCCCGCACCCGGCCGAGTAGCCGGGCCGCCAGGAGCGGATGCCCGCCGAGGTCGAAGAACGAGTCGTTGACCGCCACCTCCGCGGCCCCGGTCAGCTCGGCGAACATGGCGCACAGCCGGCGTTCGGTCGCGGCGGCCGGTTTCCGCGCTGCGGTGACGGACCGTTCCAGGGGTCCGAGGAGCGCGTCGCGGTCGAGCTTGCCGTTGCGCGTCAGCGGGATCGCGTCGATTCCGACGATCCGCTGCGGCACCAGGTGGCTCGGCAGGCTCGCCGCCGCGGCCCGCTGGATGCGGTGCTCGGCATCCGGCGAGAGGGGCCCGCCGCCGGGCAGGACGACATGGGCGATCAGGCGCCGGCCTCGGGTCGGATGGTCGTCCAGCGTGACGACGCACTGCGCGACGTCTGCCGCCCGGGCGACCACCGACTCGATCTTGCCGAACTCGATCCGGGAACCGTGCAGCCTCACTTGCTCCTCGGCCCGACCCAGGAACTCCAGGACGCCGTCCGGCGACCATCGGCCGAGGTCGCCGGTGCGGTAGAGCCGTCCGCCCTGGGTGAACGGGTCGGCGACGAACCGTGCAGCGGTCGGACTGGGCTGGCCGAGGTAGCCGAGCGCGAGTTGGCCGCCCCCGACGTAGATCTCGCCGACCACGCCGATGTCGACCAGCCGCAGGCGGTCATCGAGCACGTAAACCTGGGTGTTGTCCTTGGGCGTGCCGATCGGGACAGTGCGCTGTCCCTGCGCCACCGCGACCTCGTACCGGCTCACCGCCAGGGTGGCCTCGGTCGGGCCGTAGAAGTGAGACAGCCGGGCGTCGAACGTCGCGTTGAACCGGTCGGCGAGGGCGCCCGGGAGTGCCTCGCCGCCGACCGGGACCCAGTGCAGCGACGTCCATCGTTCCACCGCCGGGCGCGCCAGAAAGGCCGCCAGCTGTGAGGGGACCAGGTGCATCGAGGTGATGTCGTGCTCGCGCAGCAGGCCGGTCAGGTACCCCACGTCGGTGAGTCCGGTCTCGCGCGGGATGACCAGGCGGGCGCCGCTGGCCAGGCAGCCGAAGATCTCGCCGATGCTCGCGTCGAAGCCTGGCGAGGCGACCTGCAGGACCGAGTCCCCGGCCCCGAGGCCGGAGCTGCGCAGGATCCAGCCGAGGTATTCGGTGATGGCGCGATGGGGGACCAGCACGCCCTTCGGCTGGCCGGTCGACGCCGAGGTGTAGATGACGTATGCCGGGTACTCTGGTCGCGGCCCGGTGCCGCCGCCAGGCCGGCGCGGCGGGCGGTGCGGAGATTTGCCGGCGGCGAGGTCGTCGCGCGGGCCGATCACAACTGCCGGGCGGGCGTCACCGACGATGTGGGCGATGTGCTCTTCGGGTTGCGCCGGATCGATCGGCAGGTACACCGCGCCGAGCTTCACCGCGGCCAGTGCGGCAACGACGAGGTCGGCCGACGGAGGCAGTACGCACGCCACCCGGGAACCGGCGCGGATTCCCTGGGCGGCCAGCCGGTCCGCGGCGAGGTCGGACAGCGCGTCGAGCTCGCGGTACGTGATCGCACCGGTATCGGTGACGACGGCGTGGGCCCGGGGCCGGGTGCGGACCTGGTGGGCGAACAGCTCCGGCAGCGTCGTCGGTGCGGTGTGGTCCTCGGCGCCGCGCGACATGGCGAGCACGCGGTTGCGGGCCCGGTCCGGCAGCACCGGCAGGTCACCGATCGGCCGCGTGAGCGCGTCGTCGGTGAACCTCGTCAGCACGCACACCGTCTGCTCGGTCATGGCGTCGGCGACCGCCCGCTGGATGACATCCACCTGGTACTCCAACCGGAGCACGCACTCCCGTCCGGCGGCAGTGTCACGGATCTCGTAGGCGAGGCTCAGCGGGACATCGGTGTGCCCGGTGTGGGAGGTCAGGATCGTCGCGGATCCACCGGGTGGCGCGAAGAGGGTGGCCGGCGGACGGAGCCGGGCGAAGCGAAGCCGCACCAGCGGGTCGCCGGCACTGTGCCGCTGGGCCGCCCGCGCGTCGGCGGCGACTTGGGACACCAGCTCGCCGAGCCGCCGGCGCTCGTCGACCCGGCCCCGTAGGACGGCCGCGGCGGCGACGTTGCCCAACGCGATCAGGAGCTCCTCGGCCCGGCAGGCGCGCGTGACGACGATCTGGAACGCGGTCAGCAGCACCGCGGCCAGATCCGTGCCGGCGCGGCGAGCCAGGCGGTCCAGCGCGACGGTCTGCGCCACGGACAGCACGGTCTCGGTCATTGCCGAGTCCGTCCGCGGTACGCGGCCGCCGGTGGTCTCACCCGGGAACTCGATCGGCTCCGGCGGATCGGCGATCGGCACCAGCCGGACGTCCGAAGCCGCCGTGAGGTCGGCAAAGGGGTCCGCGCCGGCGGCCACGTCGCCCGCAATGCCCTGGGAGACCCTCCGGTAGGCGTCGGTGAGCGCGCCGAAGTACCCGCCCCAGCACCCTTCGTCCCAGGCGATGCGATGCGCCACGACGACGAGGACGTGCCGTTCGGCGGTCAACCGGATGACGCTCACCCGGACCGGCGGCTCGCGCTCGACGTCGAATACGTGCCCGAACTCGCGCCGGATGAGCACCCGCACCGGTTCGCTCGCGGCGGGCGGTCCACCGGCCGGCTCGGAGACGGTCCATTGATTGACCAGACCCGTGACTACGCCGTCAGTGACCGGCCGGGGCTCACCTGCGGCGTCGAGCGTGTAGGTGGCGGTGATGACCGGGAACCGTTCGGCCGCGTCCCGGATCGCGGCGTCCAGGACGTCGAGGTCGAGGGCGCCGACGACGTGCAGCGCGATTCCGAGGTTGAGCGCGCTGCTCTGCGGGTGCGCCTTCGCCAGGAACCACATCCGCTGCTGCTCGCGCGACATCTGCGGCGGGCCGGGTTGCACCGGCGTCATGTCGCGGTGAACCGTACGACCAGCGCCTTCTTGTCGATCTTGCCGACGGCGGTCAGCGGCAGCGCGTCCAGGACCTGCAGCGAGTCCGGGAATTTGAAGGTCGCCAGCCCGCTCGCCCGTAGATGCTCGATCAGGCCGGCCAGGGTCGGCACCACTGCCGCCCGGGGGACGACGACGGCGCAGACCCGCTCCCCCAGCGTCGCGTCGGGCAGCCCGATCACGGCAGCGTCCCGGATGTCGGGGTGCCCGAGCAGGAGTTGCTCGAGCTCGTCGGCCGGGACGCCCTCGCCGCCGCGGTTCACCACGTCCTTGACCCGCCCGGTTACGACAAGGTGGCCGCTAGGCTGCACCTGCACGAGGTCCCCGCTGCGGTAGAAGCCGTCCGCGGTGAACGCGCGACGGTTGTGCTCCGCTGCCCGGTAGTAGCCGCGGATGGTGTACGGACCGCGGGTCAGCAACTCGCCCACGGTTCCCGGGGTGACCGGACGGCCCTCGGTGTCCACGACCAGGATCTCGTCCTCGGCCAGCAGCGGCCGGCCCTGGGTCGTCGCCACCACCTCGGCGGAGTCGTCCGAGCGGGTGTAGTTGAGCAGGCCCTCGGCCATCCCGAAGACCTGTTGCACGGTGCAGCCAAGCGCGTCCGGGATGGCACGGGCGGTCACGGCGGCCAGCTTTGCTCCGCCCACCTGCAGCAACCGCAGGCTGGACAGGTCAGCGTCCTCCCACTCGGTGGCCGCCACCCACAGCTGGGCCAGCGGCGGCACAACCGCAGTAACGGTCACCCGGTGCCGCTCGATGGCCGCGAACGCCGACTCCGGGCTCGGGTCGGCCAGGAGGTGCACCGCCGCGCCGACGCCGAGCGCGCCGATGATGCCCGGGCAGGCGAGCGGGAAGTTGTGGGCGCTGGGCAGGGTGGCCATGTACACGTCGTCGGCGGTCAGCCCGCAGACGTCCGCGCTCGCCCGGGCGTTGAGGTCGTAGTCGTCGTGGGTTCGCGGGATGAGCTTGGGGCGTCCGGTCGTGCCGCCCGAGATGAGCAGCAGGGCGGGCTCGGAGGGGTCGGCGGCCGACCCGGGCCAGTCTTCGCCCGCCGCGTGGCGATGGTCGGCGATCAGCCCGGCGAGCGATCGGTAGGGGCCCGCCTCGCCGGCGATGACGACGTGCCGGATGGCCGGTACGTCGGCGCACACCCGAGCGGCCAGCTCGCGGTGATCGAACCCGGCGACGATGTCCGCGGTGATCAGTGCGGTCGCGCTGGCCAGCGTGGCCAGATGCGTGAGCTCGGCCTCCCGATGGCCGGGCAGGCACAGAACCGGCAGTGCGCCGCAGCGCAGCAGCCCGAACAGTACGACGGGGAAGTCCGCGGTGTTGGGCATCTGCACGATCACCCGGTCGTGGGGTCCGAGGCCGAGGCCGACGAAGCCGGCCGCCGCAGCGCCGACCCGCTCATCCAGCTCCGCGAAGGTGAGCGCGCTGTGTCCCAGCACGGCCGGCCGGTCCGGCCAGCGGTCGGCCCAGACCCGCGGGAGGTCACCGAGCCGGACGCCGCGCCACAGCCCGCGCTTCCGGTAGCCGGCGGCGACGTCGTCGGGCACCGGGACGAACCCATCGAGGCGTAACGATTGAATCGGTGAGGTCATGTTGTCTCCCGGGCCATGCGCAGGATCAGCACCGGAGCACCGCCGACGCTCGGCCTGGTCAGCCACCACAGCTCGAAGGTCGCCCCGTGCCGAACCTGCGTGAAGTTGGCCCTACTCGATGGATATTTAGGTAAGGCTAGGCTAAGTAGAGAGGGTGACACGGTCAAGCGTCCGCACTATGTTTGGTTAGCCTAACCTACTCGACGCGCCGGAGACGCCCATGATCATCGGGGAACGCGCTGCCCCGGACATCACCAAGACCGACCCGATCGCGCTGGTCGCGGGCCTCGCCCGGTCCGGTTTGCACGACGAGTACGTCGTGTACGAGCGGGCCGGTGAATGGGTCTACGCCGGAGGCACCCGGTGCCGGATCGCCCTCGACTCGGACCGGGTGGAGATTGTCTTGCCCGACGGCACCCGCCGCACCGAGACCGTCCACAATGGAGGAGCGGTAGCCCTGGCCACCGCGCTGGCCGCCCTACCTATGCCACAATGGCGCGCATACGGCTGGATCGGGTTCGACTTCGCCGGCGGCACCGACACCGGCGGACGCCCCGCCAGGCGGCTGGCCCGGCTGCTCATCCCGTCGGTCGAGGTCAGGGCCAGCGCGGACCGCGTCGAGATCACCAGTATCGATCCCGCGGAGGCTGACGCCATCCGCGCCGTCATCGATTCCGACCGGCCGTTCCCCGCACCGGGACCGGAACTCGTCGACGTACGCCAGGACAAGCAGGGCTACCGCGACCACGTCCGCCTGGCGTTGTCGGAGATCGCCGCAGGCCGGTACGAGAAGGTCATCCTCTCCCGGCGGGTTCCCCTGCCCGGCCCGGTCGACTTCCCGGCCACCTATGTCGCCGGCCGCCGGGCCAATACCCCTGCGCGGTCGTTCCTGCTGGGCCTGGACGGCCTGCACTGCGCGGGTTTCAGCCCGGAGCTCGTGGTGACCATCGACAAGCACGGCCTGGTGACGACCAACCCTCTCGCCGGGACCCGGGCATTCGGATTCGGCAGCCTCGCCGACCTGGCGGCGCGGGCCGAGCTCGTCACCGACCCGAAAGAGGTCTACGAGCATGCCATCTCGGTGCGCACCGCACTGGAGGAGATCCGCTCGGTGTCGGTACCCGGCAGCGCGCGGGTGTCGGAATTCATGGGCGTCGCCGAGCGCGGCAGCGTCCAGCACCTGGCCTCGACCGTACAGGGGCAGCTCGCGGAGGCCCGAACCGGCTGGGACGCGTTCGAGGCGCTGTTCCCGGCGATCACCGCGTCCGGCGTGCCGAAGGCCGGCTCTGTCGACGCGATCAACCGCCTCGACGAGCCGCGCGGGCTCTACTCCGGCTGTGTGGTGATGACATCCTCCGAGGGCGACCTCGACGCCGCGCTGGTGCTCCGGGCCGTCTTCCAGGAGGACGGCCAGGCGTGGCTGCGGGCCGGAGCGGGGATCGTCAAGGGATCCGTCCCCGACCGGGAGTTCGAGGAGACCTGCGAGAAGCTGCGCAGCGTCCTGCCGTTCGTGGTGCCGCAACTCTGAAACGAACTCCGTCGCATGGCGAGCCGGCCTGACGTTCCCACCTTTTGGCAAAAGATAGGTCAGGCTAACCTAAGCGCCATGAGCAAAGGCTTCAACGGTCTGGTCCTCAAGGCGTTCGGTGGTAGCGACTACCGGCTCACCGTGACCTCCACCCGGCAGATCACCGATTCCTACCTCCGGCTGGGCTTCACCGGCGGCGGCCTGCTCGCCGACCACCCGATCCATCCCACGCAATGGGTCCGCCTGTGGTTCGCCGACGGCTCCGGGACCCTGCAGCAGCGCGGCTATACGCTGGTGGACCCAGACTCCGCCAGCGACACCTTCGACATCGAGTTCGCGCTTCACGAGGGACCCGCGGCCCGATGGGCACGGCAGGCCCAGCCCGGGGCCGAAATCGAGGCGACCGTGATGGGCTCGAAATTTAAGGTCCCCGATCCGCTCCCGTCGGAGTTCGTCATCTTCGGCGACACCGCATCGCTGCCCGCCATCAACTCCCTGCTCGACGCGATCGGCGACACGCCCGCCCGGGTCTGGCTGGAATGGCAGCACGACTCCGACAAGGACATCCCGGTGCGTGCGCGCGACACGACCACCATCACCTGGCTGGAGCGGATCAACGACGGTCAACTGCTGCGCGAGGCCGCCGAGCAGATCACCTGCCCGCCCGACGCGTTCGCCTGGATCGGCTGCGACGGCCTCACAACCCGATCGATCACGCAGACCATGCGCGGCCGGCACGCACTGCCGAAGCAGTCCATCAAGGCGCAGGCCTACTGGAAATGACGTGAACCCCCGGGGCGGTGGCGCATCATGACGTCATGATGCGCTCGGCCGGATAGGCGGCTCACGCTCCGGGAGCGGGAACGACGGAAGGTCGTCGGGGGTGCGGGGCACCACGTACAACGCAACCTTGCGGTCCGCCCGCATGTAGTGCTCGCCCAGAAACACGCCACCACCGAACGCCGACAGCCGGCGCATGACGGCGTTGCGGTAGTCCGGCTCGAAGACCACGCGACGGCATTTGGGCTCCAACTCGAAGATGCTGCGGATCAACTGGGGCAGCAGTCGTGGACCCAGACCCTTGTTGACCATCGACGTCACCGCGATCGCCGCGTGCATGCCGAGGTCGTACGGGTCCGCGTCATACGTACCGGCGATCTGGTCCTTGGCAGTGCGGTAGATCTCCAAGTAGGCGATCGGCGTGTCATTGAACTCAGCGATCAGCGGCAGCGAGTACGTGCCGTCGACCTGCGCACGCAGGTGTGCGTACCAACGCTCCTCCGGCCAGTCGTACTCCCATGCCGCGGCGAGGTGCGGCTGATTCATCCACGCCGTGATCATCGCCGTGTCCGGGCCGTTGGGTTCCGCGGCACGAATCCGGTACGGCGGGTCCACCATCGGTACTGGCGGCCCTGCGACATCGAGGATCTCCTGCGGCAGGTCCCGCAGCTCACGGGCGAGGACGGGGTACGTCTCAGACATGTGTCGATCTTTCCGTCGTCGGCAAATGGGAACATCAGGTCTTGCATATTAGGTTAGCCTCACCAAACATGATGGAAGCAACTCCGTCGGCCACCACGGCGGCCTGGTGCGGCGGATGCCACTGGAGGGTTCATGAGTTCTGTCATGGTCGAGGCGAACGACCTGATGAAGACGTTCGGCACCGTGCGCGCACTGGACGGTCTGTCGCTCAGGATCGAGCAGGGCACGATCTTCGGGCTCCTCGGCCCCAATGGCGCCGGCAAGACCACCGCCATCAACGTGTTCACCACCCTCGAACGGCCCGACGCCGGCCAGGTCCGCGTCGCCGGCTACGACGTGACCCGTGACGCAGCACAGGTCCGCGGCGTCATCGGCGTGACGGGACAGTTCGCAGCGCTCGACGACAACCTGACCGGGCTGGAGAACCTCGTCCTCTTCGGCCGGCTCATGAAACTCGGCCGGCAGCAGGCCAAGGCACGTGCACGGGAACTGCTCGAACGCTTCGACCTGGTCGAGGCCGGCGCCCGGCGGACCAAGACCTACTCCGGCGGCATGCGGCGACGGCTGGACCTGGCCGCGTCGCTGACCCGCGAGCCGACCGTGCTGTTCCTCGACGAGCCGACGACCGGCCTCGACCCACACAGCCGGATCGCACTCTGGGACATGGTGCGCGAGCTACGGGACAACGGCATCACCGTCCTGCTCACCACGCAGTACCTGGCCGAGGCCGACGAACTGGCCGACCGGATCGCGGTCATCGACCACGGCCGGGTCGTCGCCGAGGGTACGGCCGGGGAACTGAAACAGCGGGCCGGCGGCTCTGTCTGCCACATCACGCTGCCGGACAACGCCACCCGCGAACGGGTTGCCCGCGAGCTGGCCGACCTCGGCGAGGTGACCGTCCTTCCCGACGGGGTCAGCCTCCCTGCAGCCGGCCCGGAGACCCTCGTGGCCGTGGTACGCCGGCTCGACGAAGCCACGGCCACAACACTGTCCGATGTGGACATAGAAGACATCGGTCTACGCCGCCCGACCCTGGAGGACGTGTTCCTGCGCCTCACCGGCCAGGGCGCCCACCCCGAAACCGCCGAGGTGGCGACATGAGCCTCGACTCGACAGTGCTCGCTGGGCGACACCTGCGGCTCATGTCCCGTCGACCGGCCTCGATCATGGGCGCGGTCATCCTGCCACTGCTGTTCGCCCTGCTCTTCTTCACCGTGTTCGGCAAGGTCATGGACCGCGCCGGCATCGACTACATCTTCTACCTGCTGCCCGCGATCATCATCCAGGCCACTTTCTTCACCGCGATGTCCAGCGCGCAACTCGCCGCCGAAGACGTGACCGGCGGGACGCTGCGCCGCCTGCGCGTCATGCCGATCCGCCGTACCGCCCCGGTGTTCGGGCTGCTCTGGGCCGAGGTAACCCGCGCGGCGCTGTCGATCGGGGCGCTGGTACCGGCATCCGTGGCGCTGGGGTTCCGCTTCCGTGGTGGTCTTCTGGCCTCGGCCGGCTTCATACTGGCGTCGCTGGCCTTCGCCGCGGTCCTGTGTACCTGCTTCATCGCGATGGGTCTCACACTGCGCCGAGTGGAAGCCGTCCAGGGAGCAAGCAACCTCATCTACTTCCCGGCCCTGCTACTGTCCAATGCTTTCGCCCCGGCCTGGGCCTTCCCGTCCTGGCTACGACCCGTGGTGGAACACCAGCCAGTCAGCCGCGTCGCCGACGCCATCAGGGCCCTCGCCGACACCGACGTCGGTCTGACCCGGCCGCTGCTCATCGCCACGACATGGCTGGCCGGCCTCCTCGTCGTCGGGCTCGGCTTCGCCACCCGTGCCATCGGACGTGCCGCGTGACTATCGCCGTACCGCCACCCGCGCGGGCCTCCCTGCTGCACGACACCATGGTCATGACCGGCCGGACCCTGCTGGTCACCCTTCGCTACCCGACCGCCCTGTTCATCGCCGTGGTCTTCCCCGTACTCCTGCTGCTACTCATGACAGCCAGCTTCGGCACGATCGTCCTGCCGGGTCAGGGATACCGGGCCTTCGTGAACTTCGGCCTGCCGCTGTTCGCCGTCATGGGTGTCCTGTTCTCCACACTAGGCACCGGCGCGACCACGACCATCGACCTCCAGGCGGGGTTCGACACCCGCCTGCGGACGATGCCCGTCTCGGCGGCGGCGCCGCTGCTAGGCCGAATCGCCGCCGACTCCCTCCGCAACCTGATGACACTGGTATTGGTAGTCGCGGTCGGGATAGTCATGGGCTTCCGGTTCAACACGGGCCCGGCCTCGATCATCGGCTTCTTCGTCCTGCCACTAGTATTCGCGTTAGGCGTCGTGTCGCTGGTGCTCGCCGCGGCGGTACGAGCCACCAGCGCCGAGTCCCTGACGTCCGGTCTGAACGCAGGATTTCTCCTGATCTCGTTTCTCTCCACCGGCATGGTCTCGTTGGCCGATCTGCCCGGCTGGGCCCAGCCCATCGCGCGGGGCAACCCGGTCTCGCTGCTTGCCGAGGCGATGCGCGTGCTGGCCCACGGCGGCCCGCTCACGCGCCCCCTGCTCGGCACCCTGGCCTGGGCGGTCGGGCTCATAGCCGTCTTCGGACCACTCGCCGTCGCCGGCTACCGGAAACGACGTGCCGCTCGACAGTAGATCCGCTCAGCCTCGGCAGCACCCAGGTTGTCCGGCACCACGTGGATCTCCTTACTGACATAGATAGAACTTGATGCCCTGACGTAGGAACGTCAGGAACGTTGTCGGGATGGTTGGTGCCTCCTCCCACCCGGGCCAACAGGCGGCGGCTGGTTGGCTTCTGGTGGTGAGGGTGGCCTTCTGGCCGGTGAAGCGTTCGAGCTACCCGCCACAACCCACCGGAGGGCTGGCAGGGCGCGTTCCTGCGCCGCGGCTGGCGCGGCGGGTCAACCCGCCAAGACCCGCGGGCGACACCGGCGCCCAACCTGCTCACCCCTGCCGCAGCCGGAGGCCGGTAACCACCGCTCCATCAAAGCGGGGGAGCTCAGTTTCGAGTAGTCACGGGTGATCTGCGCTCTATCCCGCGTGTACGGTGGCGGGTAATCGGCAACGACGGCCCGCCCGCAGTATCCTGCTCCGGGCTGGCCTGGATGCCAAACAGGCCCGGCCTGGATCTCAAACAACTCGCCGCAGCGGTGCGACGCCGATCCGCAGGTCCGCCGAGCCGGCGACGGACTCGGTCACGCCTTGGTCAGGGTTGCCCAGGTCGCCTGGCTGGTGAACCCCTCGAACAGCTTGCGATGGGACGCCCTGAAGATGGCATCCCATCGCACGGCGCCGGCTTACTCGGCGGATCTCAGGCGTATGTCGCCAGAGTCACTGATGCGGTGGCAGGTCAGCACGCGCCGTCCGCGCCCCGGCCGTCAGGTATCTGCGCGCGTGCCGAACGCAGTGCATAGAACGCGCGGGAACGGGCCGTGCCGAGCGGGACGCCGAACTGCTCGGCAGCCTCGCGAAGCGAAGCACCGCGTAAATACACCTCGACCAGCACCTCTCGATGTCGGTGGCTGACTTTTTGCAGGATGCCGCGTATCAGCCCCACGTTGACGACGGATTCCGTAGGATCGGCGATACCAGCAAATATCTCCATGTCCGCGACACTCATCTCGAGCGGTCTGACCCGGTCGGCCCGGGCGGCGTCAATGGCGACCCGCTTGGCGACCGTGAACAACCAAGACCGCGCCTGACCCGGGTTGGTCGGCAGCCGATCGACGAACCGCCAGGCTCGTAGGAACGTCTCCTGCAACAGATCCTCGGCGAGTTGCCGACGCCCCGAGGTCAACTTCAGGAGGTACCACAGTAGCGGCTTAGCAGTCGCTTCGTACAGGGTGCGCATTCGTTCCTCTGGAGACTGAGCACCGCGGTCGGCCCATTGCGGCTCGACATCGATCGTCGTCATGACGGGCTACTCCCCTCGGCTTAAGGACCGACAGCAGTCCACCAGTCCGATATCGACGCCGAATCGGTGACGTTAGAGCCTGGTACCGAACCGATGCCGATCCTGAGCCACAGGTGCAGAGATCGAGCCGCAGTCCGCCTCGCAGGGGACCCACCCACAGGCTTGGGCGCGACTCGGCGGGCGGCGCATACCGCCACCCAGGTAGCGAGAGGGCGACCGCCGTGGATCACCTGCCGGCGAGACCATCCAGCTTGATGCGGACCTGGTTGGCCCCGACGTGACCCAGATCGTCGAACAGCTCGAGTGCCCGCTTCCACGCCAACTCGGCCGCCGAAAAATCGTCGGCGTTCCGATAGCAGTCGCCGAGATGCACCAGCGAGATTGCTTCGTTGTACCGGTCACCAAGCTGCCTGAACAGCGTGCCAGCGCGACAGTGGGACTCAACGGCCTCCGGCAAGGCGCCGAGCTGGGCATGAATGTAGCCGAGGCTGTCGAGCGTGCTGGCCATACCGTCGAGGCTGCCCGCCCTTTGGAACGCCGCCATTGCTCCGCGGCAGTCAGCAAGAGCACGCTGGTGGTCTCCCAACAGAGCGTGGCACCAACCGCGGTCATTGAGCGCGCTGGCAATGCCTGCCTCATCGCCAATCGATTGGTACAAGTGCAGCGCCCGCTCGCTATGGATGAGCGCAAGCTGGTACTCACGCTGATTGCCATGTAAGTAGGCCACGGCGCGGTGGGTTCGCCCTCGGCTGGCGAGGTCACCGATCCCGTCATAGAGCTCCAGCGCTGCTGATAGCTGCTTGGCGGCGTCCTTGGGCCGGTTCAGTCGTGCGTATGCACTGCCGAGACTGCGCCGAGCATCGGCCTGTGCCCGAACGTGCCGAGTACGCTCCCCGGTGTCCAGGGCCAGCTGTTGCAAGTAGACCTGCTCTCGCCAATGTCCATGTCGCTGGAACAGGTCCGATACTGTCGCCGCGAACCGCTCGATGTATTCCTCAAACTGGTACCGGTCGGCCAGTCGAATCATTGCGACCAAGGCGTGGTGCTCGGTCGTCAACCACTCCCGAGCGGTGTGATGGTCCGTTATCGCGGCCGTTACGACGCCGACAAGTGCAGGCGGTAGCTTCGGCGGTTGCCACTGTGGCTGTAGCGCGACGACTGAGTCGTATGTTGCGTGTAGATAGTGATCGAGCAGCCGGTGCACCGCTGCCCGCCGCTCGGTATCGACCTCGGTGGTGCGCGCCAGTTCCGCCGCGTACTCCCGTAGCAGGTCGTGCATGACGTAGCGCCCGGGTCGGTGCTCGCGAACCAGGTTCGCCTCGGTCAGTTCAGCCATCGCAGCCCGTGTCTGGCCGACGGGCCACGCCAATACACTGGCCGCGGTGGACAGTGCTGCGTCCGGGCCTGGGTGAAGGGCCAGCATAGTGAACGCACGGGAGGCAGAACGACTCACTCGGCGGAGCGACCAGGAGAAGACGGCCGACAGGTCGACTGCCTGGTCGGGATCACCCAGCACTCCAAGTACGCCATCGTTCAGCTGTCCCATGACATCCGTCATTGACCACTGCGGGTTCATGACGATCCGTGCCGCAACAATGCTCAGCGCCAGTGGCAGGTGGCCGCATGCCTCGAGCAGTGCGGATACCCACTCACGCTCGTCGTTCGCCAGTCCAGCTCTTGACCGCAGGAATCCTCGCCCCTCGGTGTCAGTCCACGCATGTACCTCGACCGAGCGGGCCTGCTCCCGGGCGATGAGCCCGGACATTCTGGCGCGGCTTGTGACCAGTACGAAGCAGCCAGCCGAGCCGGGCACCAGCGGTCGGACTTGCTCGGCGTCAGCCGCGTTGTCGAGCAGAATCAACACTCGACGGCGGGCCAACATCGTTCGATACTGGGCAGTCTGGGCATCAGGGTCGGCTGACACCTGCTCCGGCCGGACGCCGAACGATTCGAGTACCACGCGCTGCGCCTCGCCAGCCGACATTGCTTGCTCGGTTGGGTGAAACCCGCGCAAGTTGAGGTAGACCTCGCCGTCGGGGAACCGATCGGCAACCTGGTGCGCCCAGTGCACTGCCAGTGCGGTCTTCCCCGCCCCTCCCATGCCATGGATCACGGCCACAACAGTGCCTCCCGGCGGCGCGTCGCCCGTCGGCAGAAGCAGATCAAGCTGGCGCATCTGCTTTTCGCGTCCGGTGAAGTCCAGGAGGTCGGCGGGCAGCTGCGCTGGTCCAGCTGCGGCGGCCGGCCCGAGAGGCGCCATCGGTGCGCTGCCCCGCAGAATTTGCAAGTTCAACTCCTGCAGCGCAGGACCTGGGTCGATGCCTAGCTCTGCAGCGAGGACACGCTGCGTATCCTGATACACGGCCAGCGCTGCGGCTTGCTGGCCAGTGTTGTGAAGGGCAAGCATGAGCAGTCGCCGGAACCGCTCGTCGAGTGGGTACGCGGCGACCAGGGGCATAAGATCCTCGATCGCCTTCTGGTAGGAGCCAAGCTCGACCTGGAGTCCATTCAAGGTCTCCAGAGCGTTGAGCCGCAGCTTGTCCAAGGCGTCGCGGGACTGTTGGACGTAGCGGCCAGTCAGGCCGGCCAACGCCTCGCCCTTCCAAAGCTCCACGGCATGGCGCAGCGATTCGACTGCGCCGCCGGAGTCACCGGCTCGGCGAGCACGCTCCGCAGAGTCCGTCAGACGCCGGAAGTCCGCCAGATCAACATCGTACGCGCCGGCCTCGAGCAGATAGCTCGCACCAATCGAGCGGATCAATGGCGAGCGGGCATCAACCTGCGCCAGACTTCTGCGGAGCCGATAGATGTAAGTACGGACGGTATGCTCCGCGGAACGCGGATAGTCCCCGTCCCAGAGCGCGTCGAGCAGGTGCCCCAGCGGCACCGAGGCACCGGCGCTCATCAACAGTGCCGCCAGGACCATCCTCTGCTGAGGCGGTCCCAGGTCTATCTCGTCCGTGCCGTGCCAGGCGCGAACCGGGCCGAGGATCGCGAACCGGTACGGTGCACTCCTGCCGATCGGCATATCCCGAAGGTAGCGCGCACTGCCGATCGTGCCACCTGATGCATCGTGATGCGAGACCGAACGTCGACTACTCGACTCCACGCGCTGCACATTCACTGCAGCAAACGGTTGCTCGGTGAGGTCCGCCCGGCTCGGGACCGGGCGCGAAGTACTTACCAACGGTACGGCGTGCCTTCTCTGTGTCGGCAGGCATCTGTCGACCTTGCTGATCGCGAACCTTCAACTTGTGGAAGGTTCCCAATCCGGCGCTGGCCTCGGGCGACGTGGGCTGGATGGGCGTTGTTGGTTGGCCGGGACATGTTCAGTCGCCCCGGCCAACCAGGCTGCAGATCAGGTGACGGTAACTCTGAGGATGATGTCGGCTCCGTTGGCTGCGCCGCCGTTGTTGTCACAGTTGGTAGTGGTGAGCCAGAATGCGTCTGCACCGGGCA
The DNA here is from genome assembly GCF_040605515.1 of Dactylosporangium sp. NPDC005572. Classification (NCBI taxonomy): domain Bacteria; kingdom Bacillati; phylum Actinomycetota; class Actinomycetes; order Micromonosporales; family Micromonosporaceae; genus Dactylosporangium; species Dactylosporangium sp. NPDC005572. The sequence continues at coordinate 40,297 of NZ_JBEXCY010000083.1, forward strand.
CCTTGATGACGGTGCGGAGTCTGCCGTAAGCGCCGGTGTAGTAAGCCGTCGGTGTGCCGGTAGTCTCACCCGTCAGGATTGGGATTCGCCAGAGCCGCTGACCTCGTAGGGCGGCCATGTAGACCACGTCACGGACGATCGTGATGCCGCTCGGCGAAGCCTCGCCGGTCGACCACTGCCGCTTCGGGTTCTCCATGCCGGCCACGCCGCAGGTGCCTTCACAGGTTGGCCAGCCGTAGTTGCGGCCCGGTTTAATGAGGTTGAGTTCGTCGAACTGTACGTTCCCGAACTCTGCCTCCCATAGACGGCCTTGTGAGTCCCAAGCGAGACCTTGCGGATTGCGGTGGCCGTAGCTGTAGACGAGCGTGCCGAACGGGTTGCCGGGCGCCGGCGTGCCATCGGTGCGCATCCGGAGGATCTTGCCGTTGAGCGAGTTGAGATCCTGGGCCCGGCTGGAGGTCTGTCCGTCGCCGGTGGTGGCGTAAAGGTATCCGTCCGGGCCAAACGCCAGGCGGCCGCCGTTGTGGTACTGGTTCTTGGCGATGCCCTGAAGCAGGACTGTATAACCGCTCAACGACGAGCCGGTGTAGGTCATCCGGACGATCCGGTTACCCTCCGCAGCGGAATGCATGAAGTAGACGAACCTGTTTGTGGCCCAGTTCGGGTCGAAAGCGACGCCAAGCAGGCCACCCTCGCCGTTGGTCGTGACCACGTTAGGGACGCTGCCGACGAGCGTCTTGACACCGCCAGTCGTGGCAAGCCGGTATACCCGGAACTGTCCGCCCACGACCTTGTCGTCCCGTTCGGTGACGAGAGCGGATTGGCCGTCCGGGGCGAAGGCAATGCCCCACGGGATGGTCCAGCCGCCGGAGTACGTGGCGATCGCGGACGGTACACCGCCGCTGCACCCGGTAGTGGTGAAGGTGGCGGTATTACTGGGCGGTGATATGTTGCCGCCGGCATCGCGGGCGACAACGCTCAGCGTGTACGTGGTGTTGCATGCCAGACCGGTAACAAGAGCAGTTGGCGCGGGTGGAGTACCGGCTACCGATGTGATCACGGTATTGCCGATGCGGATGTCGTAGGCGGTGACCCCGACGTTGTCTGTTGCGGCGGTCCAGGTGAGGGTCGCGCTGGATCCGCTGAGGTTGCTCACTGCCAGGTTCGTTGGTGCGGTTGGCGGTTGGCCGTCGGCGCTGGGCCGAGTGGTGCAAGGCGTCTGCGGACTGGCCAGCGAGGTGTTGCCGGCCGCGTCTCGGCCGAAGACCACCAGGTTGTATGTGGTGTTTGGTGTCAGACCCGTCAGGGTGGTCGAAGTTACATTGCCCACGGAACGCAACAGATTGCCATCACGGTAGATGTCGTATGCCGTGACCGCCACGTTGTCGCTTGATGGGGGCCAGGTAAGATCGAGATGGGTGTCTGCGATATTGCTGCAGGACGGCGCGCCTGGCGGGGACGGGGCTTGCGAGTCGGACTGGCCGGTGACCCGCAGCCTGTCCAGGTTGGGGCCACCGCCGGCGGTGATGGCGGTCGCTCGAACTGTGTTGGTCCCAGCGTTAAGAGCGACTGAAATGGTCTGGTCGGCCCAGGTGTCCCAGTTGGCAGTCGGGTTGAACGCTAGGCCCAGCGCGGCGGCGTTGCCGTTGACGGTGATGTCCATCGGCCGGTTGGCACCGCCGGCATTGGCGTATCGGAAGGTGAGCTGGACGGTACCGGTAGTGCCGCGAGTGACGTTGAACTGCACCGCCGACCCGGCGACGTTGGTGTAGTCGACGAATCCGGTGCCCGTGTAGTTGAGATGGTCGTTCGCGACCATGCCTTGTGTGATGGTGGCGTTCTCGGCCTGGTAGTCGGTAAAGCTCGGCGGTGTGGCAGTGTCGATGTCGATGGCGTCGATGTTGGCGGGCCCAGCAGCTGTGGTTGCCGCGATCCGGATCGTGTTGGCGCCGGCGTTGAGGTTGACAGTCACGGTTTTGGTTGCCCAGGTGTCCCAGGTGGCGGTGGCGTCGAAGTTGCTCGCCGCTTGGACCACCGAGCCGTTCACGCTGATATCGGCGGGGCGAGCCACGCCGCTGCCGTTGGAGTAGCGGATGCCAACGGTGGCACTGCCCGCCGCACTGGCGGTCACAGTGCACTGCAGCCACGCACCGACGACGTTGGCGACGTTGGCGAAGCCGGTGCCACTGTAGCCTGCGTGATTGGCGTCGATTGTGCCTGCAGACATGCCGCAGTTCGACCCCTCAGCCTCATAGCGGGTCGGTGCGGCCGAGGCCGGCAGCGCCTGCAGCGCGACGCTCGCCAGGAGACCGATCGTGCTTGCGATCAGTACTTTCTTTCTCATGCAATCCCTCACAGACGTCGATGTTCGGCAAAGCCCGCAAACTCATCGATCACTGCACATTGCTAGCGCGACACCTCCTCGTAGAAGAGAAGGAACGCGCCAAGGCCATGGAAATCGTTGGTGGCTTGGGGGCGGCTGACGTAGTAGGGGTAGCTGCCAACACCGGTACCGATGGAGATGTTCGATAGGTAGGTCAGCCCGTCGCTGTGCAGCGAGATCCGGTCCAGCTCACCCCGCTTGCCTGAATCCGCGTTTGGTTGGTAGGTCGCAGGTACGTATCCGTGTCTCACCGCCGCGTTGATGGTGTAGGCATACATCGCCGAGCACGACGTCTCGGTCCAGTTGTCTCCCCGACCACTCTTGTCAACGACCTGGAACCAGCGACCGCTGGCTGGGTCTTGGTAGGTGGCAAAGCCTCTTACCAGGTTCTGCACAATGGAGACCAGCTGGGCGCGGCGCGGGTGGTCAGGCGGGATTAGATCGAGCACCTGGATGGCGGCGACACCAAACCAGCCCACGGCACGACACCAGTATTCAGAGGCCAAGCCGGTCGATGGGTTCGCCCAAGACGCCGCCTTCGATTCGTCATAGGCGTGCTTCATGAGTCCATTGGGCTGCTGCAAGTGGCTGGCGTACACGACCAGTTGTTTCGTGGCGATATCGAAGGACTGGGTGCTGTCGCCGACGTACCGGCCGTACTGAGCCATGAATGGGTCTGCCATGAACGTGCCGTCTGCCCACAACTGACGGGCCAGATTCGTAGCGTGCCAGAATCCACCGTCACTTGTGATGGGGTAGCCACCGCCAGGGACGAGTCGGTCGTGGATCTGTTTGGCGGCTAAGCGGTACTTCGCCTGGCCTGTCTCGCGGTACATTGCAATCATCACCTGGCCGGGCATCATGCTGTCCAGGTTGGTGAATCCGTTGTTGATGTGGCCCGAGCTGTCAACGAACCGGTCGGCCCAGCTCCTGATGTAGCCGATCAGCGCAGCCCGACGGATCGGGTCGGTCGTGCGCTGGGCAACCTCGTATTGACCCATCATGTACAGTCCGACCGGGTAGCTCCAGCCGCCTACACTCGACGGAGTGAACCGCCGCATCGTGGAGTCAACCATAGCGTCGGCCCAGTTCGTTTCGCCGGTCTGCCCGTCCGAAACGGTGAGCGAGTCGAGGTTTGCCAGGCCATTGGCATTGGTTCCGGTGATGCGTACCAGATTCGCGCCGGGCGCGAGGGTTACCGGAACCGACGCGATCTCCCAGTCGTCCCAGTTCCCTCTGCCCGGGAAGGGAAGGGTGGCCACGGCTTTGCCATTGAGGCTGATGCTACCTGGACGGTTCACGGTGGTTCCGTTCGCATACCGGAAGCCGATGTTGACACTTGTCGACGTTACGGCAGATATCGCGAACTCGACGTAGACACCAACCTCGTTTGCGGTGTTGACGAAGCCCGTGCCCGTAAAGCCAGCATGATTGGAGTCCACCGTGCCGCGTGAGACGGTAGCCTGTTCCGCCTCGTAGATTGTGGACGCCGCCAAGGCATGACCTGGAGTCACCAGGCAACCGACGACAAGCGCGGCGGCGAACGTTGCTGGAAACACAATCGCAGGTTTCGAGATCACCCCGGTTTTCCTCTCGATCACTAACAGTGGTCAAATTCGATGTTCGGGTGAGTCGCCACAAGATTGATCACCACGGTACTGATGCCGCGGACCGGGTCCCTGCGTCAAATGCCGACTAGCAATACTGGCCCTTGACGCAGGGACAAAATGCGTTCATCAAACTTGGATCGGAACCACCTTCACTGCGGTGGCACTCCGATGCCCAGTTCAATCAGCATGGTCCGTGTTTGATCAGATCCTGGACCACCTCTGATTTGCGCCACTGACGCAGTCCCACAGCTGAAGTTGCGCCCCGTTCCCAACGCCGTGACCAACCACATCAACGCACTTGCCGGAACCAGTGTTTCTCAGTTCGCCAGCCGCGGAGATGGTGAACTTTTGAGCATTGGTGCCATTACACGTATACAGTTGCACCGCAGCACCATTCGCCGTACTTGCCGCCGCAACGTCCATGCACTTTCCAAGGGCGCGGATGGTGCCGTCCGAAGCAACCGTCCACTGTTGAGCAGCTGTGCCGTTGCAGTCGTAGATCTGCAGGCGGACCCCGTTCGCAGAGTTAGCCCCGGGCACATCAATACAACGCCCGCTCTCGACACCCCGGAGTGCACTGACACTACCGGTGGGCGGATTCGTTGGCGGGTTGCTTGGCGGACCCCCCGACGTGCTGACGTGGATGTAGTCGATAAGCATTCGGTTGATCGCCGGTGTGCTGGTGTTCGGAGCGCCTGGGAAGTTGCCACCGACCGCCAGATTCAAGATGATGAAGAACGGGTGATCAAAAACCCACCGGTTGCCGCGAAGACTGGCTGGAGTCGCCCGGAAGTACTCCGCACCGTCGAGCGTCCAGACGATCAGATTCGGAGACCAGTCGATCGCGAACACATGGAAGGCGTTCCCTACCGGCTGGCCGATGTTGCGCGTGCCACCAACTGCACTTCCGCCCGAATATCCGGGACCGTGAACCGTGCCGTACACCGTATTCGGGTCGCGCCCGACATTCTCCATAATGTCAATCTCGCCGCCATTCGGCCAGGTTCCCCCACCGAGCATCCAGAAGGCTGGCCACAGGCCGGGCCCCTTGGGGACCTGAATCCTGGCCTCAATGTGACCGTACAACTGAGTGAACTTACCGGAGGTCTGAATCCGCCCGGACGTCCACTGACAGGTGCCATACCAGCAGCTACGACCGCCGCTTTCCCGGCGAGCCTCGATCACGAGGTTACCCTGACCATCTTGGAAGACATTACTGGTGCCGCTGTTGTAGTACTCGAGCTCCTGGTTGCCGAAACCGCCGCCGCCAGTGTCGAAACTCCACTTCGAGGAGTCGACTCCCTGCCCGGAGGCGCCGTTAAATTCTTCATTCCACACGACCGCCGCCTGGGCAGCGACCTGCCCCGAGGCAACAGTCAAGCCGGTCGCGAACACCGATGCAATCAATGCAGTAGAGGCAAGCCTCGCAAATCTGTGCACCTAAACACCTCCAAAAGTTGCAACAAGCGGCGCAACGATGACTCAAACGTCGAGCGTGGAAAATCGGCGCAGCACGCGATCGCACGCGATCGATTTCGTCTCGGCGGTACACGCTTTGGACTCGCGCAGCCGGCACCGACGCTGCCCCGGGCCAGCCGCCGGCCCGGGACAGCGCACCGGATCGTTACGGGTAGTTGACCCAGTTGGCGACGTTCGACGAGGAGTTCGACGGGCCGCCCGTGT
>NZ_JBEXCY010000084.1:0-45586 GCF_040605515.1 Dactylosporangium sp. NPDC005572
GGATGCTTCCCGCCAGGGCGGTTGCGGGCAGTGTCGTGTCGGTCACTTGTTCTCATGTCGCGGGCCAGCTCGGCGGCCCTGCCGTCGTTGCCCAGGCGCAGGTGGGCCTCGGCCAGCCCGAGCCGCCACGGCACCAGCTCCGGCAGGTCCAGTTCCCAGGTGGCCAGGGTGTCGGCGCAGACCTGGAAGTCGTGCAACGCGTTCTGGAGCCGGTTGGTGGCCAGGTAGTGGTGGCCGCGGGCGAGCACGTAGTTCAGCCCGGCCGGCGAGGCGAACAGGCCCGGCGGCGCCGCCTCGGGCAGCGCGAGCACCGCGGCCGCCGCCTGGTGGTTGTCGAGCTGGGTCAGGGTGCGCACCAGCGTCGCCAGGGGCCAGCCGAGGGCCACGCCCCAGCCGTTGGGCTCCAGCAGGGTCAGCGCCTGCCCGGCGTCGGTCACCGCCCGCTCGAGGTCGCCGCGGCGCAGCGCCAGCTCGGCGCGGACCGCCGCGGCGAACGCCGGCCAGATGTGCGGGCAGTGCCGTCGCAGCCGGTCCTGTGTCCACTGTGGATCGTCGCCGAGCCGGTCGGCGAAGGCGGCGGTCAGCAGGGCCGTGACGCTGAGCGCGGGCGGCTCCTCGTCGGGGCAGCGCGCGAGCGCCGTCAGGGCGGCCGTGGCCGGGTCGGCGCCGTGGCCGTGCACCGGGTACAGGTACGCCAGCGACGTCCCGGCCGCGTGCACGAGGGCCTCGGCGTCCGGGTCGGCGAGCGCGGCCAGCCGCGCGGCCGGCAGCAGGTCGAGGGCCTCCTCGGCGCGGCCGTGCCAGAGCAGGTACGCCACCACCGCGGCGGCGTCGCGCCCGTCGAGCCGCCCGGCCTGCAACGCCGCGGTGAGCTCCGGCAGGTGGCGGCGCACGTCGGCCGGGTTCGCCGACCACTTGGCCCGGGCCAGCGTCGCGGCCAGCCCGGCGCGCTGGATGTCGTCGGCCGGCACGGCGTGCGCGGCCCGCACGTAGCTGTGCGCGTGTTCGAGCCGCCCGGCCCGCACGGCCTGCTCGGCCGCGTCGCGCAGGGTGGGCCCGGCCCAGGCGGCGTCGACGATGCCGGCCTCGACGAGGTGCGGGGCGATCGCGGTGGCCGACCGGCCGTCGCGCCACCACTGCTCGGCGACGTCGCGGTGCAGCCCGGCCCGCGCGTGCGGGCTCATCGTCGCGAGCGCGGCCAGGCGGGCCTGCTCGTGACGGAACCAGCCGTGGTGCAGCAGCCCGCCGCGCTCCAGCAGGTGGGCGGCGCGGGCGACCAGGGTCCCGGGCAGGTGCAGGACCCGGGAGATGTCGGGCAGCGCCGCCGGGTCGCCGAGCACCGCCAGGGCCCGGGCGACGCGGCGGGTGTTCTCGTCGCAGCGGTACAGGAACCCCACCACGGCCTCGATGAACGCGTCGCCGACGACCGGGCGGTCCGCCTCGGCGCCCCCGGCCAGCCGGGTGTCCTCGATGAGGGCGTGCAGCAGCAGCGGGTTGCCGCCGGACAGCGCGTGGTAGTGCGCCGCGGACGGCAGCGCCGGCTCGCCGGTGGACCGGGCGAGGACCTCGGCGACGCCGGCCGGGGTGAGCGTCTCGACCGGGATGCGGCAGATCCGCCCGAGGTGGCCCTTGGGCGTCGGCAGCGGCACGCCGAGCACGGTGTCCGACGGCACCAGGGGCATGCTCTCGCTGAGCAGGACGAGCAGCGGGTGGGCCGCGGCGTGCCCGGCGAGGTACCGCAGGCAGCGCAGCGACGCGTCGTCAGTCACCTGGGCGTCGTCGACGGCCACCACGAGCGGCTCGGACCCGGCCGCACCGAGCAGCGCGTCGCCGACCCGCCGGGCCGCGGCCTCGGCCATCTCCTCGTCGGTACTCCACGCGCCCCGCACGCGGGCCACGACGTCGGTGACCTCGCCGGCGACGGCGGGCGACACCCCGGGGCTGGCGACCAGCCGCTCGAGGACGCCGAGGGGCAGGTGGCGCTCCGGCTCGGCGCCGTGCGCGCTGAGCACGAGCGCGCCGCGGTCCCCGGCCATCATCAGGAACGTCTGCAGCAGTTCGGTCTTGCCGGTGGTGGCCGCGCCGCACACCACCCCTATCCAGCCCGCCCGGCGGGCCGAGCTGGAATATAAACCGTCGAGTAACTTGAGTTGTCGGTCCCGTCCGGCCAGTCGTGCACGCGCCGAGAGCATCCGAGGTTCCCCCGTCTGTGGCAGAAACGTCGTGCAAGCCCGATGCATCCGACGCCGGATGATGGGCGTTGATCGATCTGCGACTACCGCGGGAAATTATTCAGGAGCGATCTCGCTTCTTTCATCAAGACTTCGTCAAATTCTGTTTTCCAACACCCGACCGGACGGCGCGTGCCCCGGGGCCAGGGGCTCCCGGGGCACGTCGGTCCTGCTCAGGAGGTCGTGACCGGCCCGACGTGGACATTGCTCTGCGTGGTGACGCGCGTCACCGGCGTGTTGTAGCAGTCGCCGGCGTCGATGGAGAGGACCTGGGCGGTGCCCTGCATGTCGCCGGTGATGCCGCCCTGGCTGACGTACGAGCCGATCACCAAGGCGATGCCGCCCGCGATCGGCACCCGGACCGCGAAGTAGCCCGTGCCGTACAGCACGGTGCAGCTCGCCGTCTCCGTGGCGTGCAGGCCGACGACGCCCGGGCCGGTGACCCGCCGGCCGTTGACGGTGCCCGTGCACGTGGCCGTGCCGGTCAGGCCGCCGGAGTCGAACGTGCTCACGGTCAGGGTCGGCGTGATGCCCGGCGTGATGTTGCTGGTCACGACGAACACGCACTGCATGTTGACGCCACCGCCGCCGGCGTCGGTGGTCGCGGCGGCGGCGGGCGTGGCCGGCAGTACCGCCGCCACCGGGGCCAGGAATGCGCCGGCGAGCGCGGCGCGGCGTGCTAATTTATTGCGCACGGTTCCTCCGAACTGGACGGGAATAATTGTGCGGCGCCTATTCCTGCCGCATTCGTTCGTTTCCCAACGTTAATGACGTACAGTTCGTAGGGGGTACCCCTAACCGTTACGCGCGAGTGGATGGTCCGATTCGGGGTCGGTATGTCGACATTCCCGGCTGCTACCGATATCCGGTGATCATGCGGTTTTCCGCACGTCGGCGGCATCTGTTCGAGGTCGGCGCACCGCAGGTCCGGCGCCGAGTCGTCGCCACTGGTTGCTGCCGCTTCGTTGCTCTCAGCGAAGGCGCGACGGCTGCCTTTGTCGCCGCCGAGTTGTCGGCATCCCTTGAGGTGCCCATTGTCGACGGCACACCGAAAGAGGCAGCGCACCGCGGCGACGCGGTTATCCTCCGTCATCTGCGGGATATCCGGCGCATCGCAGAAGGGGTGTAGTCGGGGACTGTCTATGTGCCGTCGCGCAGGGAACGGATCATCCTCTTCAGGGTCCGGAATGCGTCTGACTGCTCGGTCTCGGTCAGGCCGGCCAGCATTCTCACCTCGACGGACCGGACCGCTGCGGACGCCTTCTCGAGGCTCCGTTGGCCGCGCGGCGTGAGCCGCGTGGGAAGCACCTTCCCGATGGGTGCCTCCGCGGGCCGGGTCACGTAACCGTCTCGTTCCAGGGCCTGGAGCAGCACGTTCATCGACTGCCGGGTCACGAACGCGCCCCGCGCGAGCTCGGAGTTCGACAGGCCCGGTCGTTGAGCCAGCAGCTCGAGGCAGGAGTAGTGCGTCACGCTCATCCCGAGCGGCCGCAGCACCTCCTCCATGGCTACCCGCAGGGCGCTCGACGCCTCTTTCAGCAGGTAGCCCAGTGACGTCTCCAGGTCGACGCCGGCACCGTCTTGACTCATGTCAGCATTCTGACATAGGTTGACTCGTGTCAGAAAACTGACACGAACGGAAGGAGCATCATCATGCCCGCCACTGGCCCCGACTTCATCTCGCTCCAAACCCGCGACCTCGACGCTGCGCAGGCGTTCTACGAGCGGTACCTCGGCCTCGTCCGGTCGCCGGCCGGACCCCCGCACGCCGTCGTCTTCGACACCAAGCCGATCGCGTTCGCACTCCGCGACATCGTTCCCGGCACCGACCTCGCATCCGTTGCCCAGCCCGGCATCGGTGCCGCGATCTGGCTCCACGCCACCGACGTCCAGGCCATTCACGACGTTCTCGCCGCCGACGGTCACACCATCGTCGCCGCACCGATCGACGGCCCCTTCGGCCGGACATTCACCTTCGCCGACCTCGACGGCTACCAGATCACGCTCCACGACCGCGCCTGACCCAGGCAACGTTGCACCGTCCGACAGGTGAGCGCCAACCGTTGCAATCGGTCACGTGCGGGGTCGGCCGGTGATGCCGTCCAGGACGGTGATCAGGTTGTGGTTGAAGGTCTCCTCCGCATTGAGATGGGCGCCGTCGATGACGAGCCGGGCGACGGTGGGGTACCGGCCGGTGTTCAACATGCGGGTGAGGTAGGGGCCGAGGCTGGCCTGAAAGGCGGCTTCATCGGTGCCGGTGGAACGGGCGGTGCGCCGCTCGGTGATCTCTCTGCGGAGCGCTCCGACGATGAAGGCGTTGAGGGCGCCCAGGGCCCGCTGGAGCTCGTCGATGTCGCGCACGCCGGGGGACTGGCTCAGCGCCGCCGCGGTCGTTTCGCCCACGGCGAGCGCGTGCGGTCCCAGGTGTGGCCTGCCGCCGAGCAGGTCGGAGAACCACTCATGGTCGAGGGCGGCGTCGCGGGTCGCGCGGGCGACCGCCAGCACCGTGGCGCGCCACCCGGACTGCTGGCCGACCTCGGCGATCCGGGCGTAGACGACGTCGACCATCAGGTCGAGCAGTTCGGACCTGTTGGTCACGTAGTCGTAGAGCCGCATCGGGCCGACGCCGAGCTCTTTGGCGATCTTGCGAAGCGACAGGCCGTCGAGGCCGTGCGCGTCGGCAAGCCGGATCGCCGCAGCGGCGATCTTCTCGCGGCTCAACGGCACCGGCGCCGCCCGGGGCAGAGGTTCGGGCCGTTCCCAAACGGGCAGCGGTTCGCTACCGTACGGTGTATCCACAAATACAGTGTACGGTAACGGGGTGAACATGCGCATCGCGATCGCCGGTGGTGGTCTTGGCGGGCTGACGCTGGCACGGGTCCTGCATCGGCACGGCATCGATGCGGTGGTGTACGAGCGCGAGGCGAGCCGATCCGCGCGGACCCAGGGCGGCTCGCTCGACCTGCACCCGGAGTCCGGCCAGCACGCCCTGGCCGAGGCGGGTCTCGCCGGCCGGTTCCGGTCGCAGGCGCGGCCCGAGGGCGAGGAGCATCGCATCGTCGACCCGGCCGGACGGACCCTGGTCCACCATGAGCCGCAACCCGGCTCGTTCTCCGGACGTCCCGAGATCGACCGGAGCGCACTGCGTGATCTTCTGCTCGACTCCCTCCCCGGCGACACGGTTGTCTGGCGGCACCGGCTGGTCGCGGCGACCCCACGACCCGACGGCGGCTGGGAGCTGACGTTCGACGGCGGCCACCGAACCGGCTGCGACATCCTCGTCGGCGCGGACGGTGCGCGCTCATTCGTCCGGTCGCTGCTGACCGACGTCCAGCTGTCCTACGTGGCCACCGTCGTCGAGCTGAACATCAAAGACGTCGACCGGCGCCATCCCGGTCTCGCCGAGCTGGTCGGCCCCGGGAACCTGTGGTGCGTCGGCGTGAACCAGATCCTGGCGGCGCAGCGCCTCGGCGACGGCAGCCTCCGGGTCGGGATCTCGCTGCGCGCAGACGATCGCCCCATCGACACGTACCGGAGCAAGCGCGCGCTGCTGGACATGTTCAGCGGCTGGGACCCGCGGCTCACCGCACTCATCGAGGCCGGCGACGGCGTGCCGTTGCCGCGGCTGATCGAGACGATGCCCATCGGTACGCGCTGGGCCGGCCGGCCGGGCATCACCCTCATCGGCGACGCCGCGCACCTCATGCCGCCGGTCGGCGAGGGCGCGAACCAGGCCATGCTCGACGCCGCCGAACTCGCCGTCCGGCTCGCAGCGAGCCCCGCCGACCCGGACTCGGCGATCCGCACGTACGAGGAGGCGATGTTCGCCAGGACGCACCCGATCGCCGAGATGTCCGCACGGGTCCAGGCGATGATGCTGTCCCCGACGGCGGCGGAGGACATCGTCCGCTTCTTCACGCCCCGGCCCGCCGAACCGGCACCCGCAGACTGAGCACGCGCCGGCGCCGAGCGGCGGAGGTTTCGGGAAAAATCTTCCGGCGTACCGTCGGATCCGGGGCGAGTCGTTCGTAGCACGGGTCAGAGGCGGCCGGGGAGGCCGCCGGGACGAGGGAGTGATGGGATGCCGCGGCCGACGTCCTCCACTTGCGTCCTGTCGCGCTAGCTTCTCTGGGCGAGGCGCTGGGCTTGCCCGTTGTGCACGTCGCTCACCCACTCCCAGCCGGGCTTGGCGGATGGGCCGACCCGGGGGTCGCCGGGGTCGTGGCCGTCGCGCAGGGCGAGCACGTACGCCCGGTCCTGGTCGATCCGTGCGGGTACCTGATCGGCTGCGCCGACGGACCCGTGGCCGGGGACGACGACACCGACATCGTCGGCCACGCCGGCGAGCAGTTGCAGCGCGGCGAGGTAGTGCTCGATCGGGTCGGCGGTGCCGTTGAGGTCGAGCATCGGGATCAGGACATCGGACAGCATGTCGCCGGCGACGAGAACGCCGCGCTCCGCAACCAGCAGCGCCGCATGGCCCGGGGCGTGCGCCTGATGTTCGATGATCCGGACCTCAGGGCCGTCCCACGGGATGCGGGCAGCATCCGCGGGCAGGCCGGTGATGAGGCCGAGCAGGTCCAGTGGTACCTCGTCGGGGATGCCGAACCGGCGTGCATCGATCCCGTTCGACAGTCGGTCCCTGGCGGTGTCCGCGCAGCGGGCCGTGCCGTAGCGGGGCGCCTCGCCGAGCCCGGGGTGCCACAGCAGGTGATCCCAGTGCGGATGGGTCGAGAAGCCCATCACGACGGTCTGGCCCGAGCCGGACAGGTCGTTCGCGAGGCAGGCCAGTTCGTCGCCGTGCACCCCGGCGTCGATGAGCAACACGCCGTCGCCGCCTTGCACGACAACGGCGTTGCTCTGGCAGAACCCGCTCTCGTGGACCAGCACACCGTCCGCGATCCGCCTCAGCACGAGCTCGCCTCCCTTACGTCCTGGATGGCGTAACGGTGCAGCGTGACGCCCTGCTTGAACGAACGCTGCTCGAGCAGGTCGAGGTCGATCGGCATGTCGTAGTCGTCGAACAGCGGCCGGCCGAAGCCGAGGATCGCGGGGTGGGTCCAGACCATCAGCTCGTCGAGCAGCCCCGCCCGGAGCAGCTGCGTCGCGAGCGCCGCGCCGCCCACGCTGATGCTGCCGTCGGTCTGGGCCCGCAGGGCGGCGAGCTGCTCGATCGCGTCGTCGCTGCCGATGATCCGGGTGTTGTGGTCGGCGTCGTGGCGGGTGCGGGAGACGAGCACCTTGGGCTTGGAAGTCCAGATCTCGGCGTACTCACGCATGTAGTCCGGCAGCGACGCGTCCTCGCGCGCCCGTGGCCAGTACTCCTCCATGACCTCGTAGATGACCCGGCCATGGACCATGAGCGCGAGCGTCCGCGTACGCGCGTTGGCCTCGCGGTGCACTTCCTCGTCGATGCGCAGCCACTCGCCCGCGCCGTTGTCCCCGGGAACTTGCTCGATCAGCAGGTCGAGGGACACGTTCATCGAGTAAACGAAGCGGCCCATCCTCTTCCCATCCCATAGTGGTTGCGTTCTGCAATCACTATATTGAGGGCGAAGTACCTGTCAAGGAGGAGTCGTGGAACCACGGTCCGGGTGTCCGATCAACGCCGCCGTCGAGGCGCTCGGCGATCGCTGGTCGCTGCTCGTCCTGCGCGACATCATCTTCGGCGACCGCCGCTACTTCCGGGCGCTGCTCACCGGGTCGATCGAGGGCATCGCCTCGAACATCCTCGCCGACCGCCTGGTGCGGCTCGTCGAGGCGGGGATCCTCACCCGCGGCACCGCCGCCCGGGGCCAGCGTGCCCGCTACAGCCTCACTGAAGCCGGCATCCAGACGCTGCCGATCATCTACGCCCTCGGCAACTGGGGCCTCGACTGGCGCCCCGGCAGCGACGAGCTCCGGAGCCGGCAGCAGCTCATGCGCGACGAGGGTCCGGCGTTCGTCGAGGAGCTCATGGACGAACTCCGCGTCCGCCACCTCGGCGCCCCGCCGAAGCCGCACGACGGCCCGGGCCCGTTCGAGCGCCTCGATGCCGCCTACACCGCAGCCGCCGAGCAGGCACACGCCGACTAGGTAGGACAGCTCGCGGTAGAGCGCCTGCTTGGACCCGGTTTCGCGGCGCCGGCTCGGCATTGTCGATGACGCAAGTCGCTGGTTGGCGGGGGCTACGCTGTCGCGGGGAGGGGCAGGGCCTGGGTTTCCGGGGTGCGACTGTCCAGTTTGTACATCCGCGTGTTCATGGCCACCCGGGCTGCCCAGGGGAGTCTGGTCATCACGTTGTCGATGAAGTTGGCGTCGGCGCCGAGGTAGTTCTTGTATCGCGGTTTGGGCTTTTCGACGATGCGGTGGAGCTTGCGGGCGAGCTGCTCCGGGCGGGCGAGCATGGAGTTCGACGCCGAACTCGCGCCCAGGTTCGCGTAGTGATCGAGGAGGTTCTGGTATCGCGCCCGGCCGGCCTCGGGCATGGCGCTGAGGGTTGCGGTCAGGTCGCCGGTGGTTTTGGCCAGCAGCGGTGTCTTCGTGAGCCCGGGGATCGCGAGGACTGTATGGATGTCAAGGAGTCGCAGGTCGTAGAACATCGACTCGGTCAGGCCGATCAGGGCGAACTTCGATGCGTTGTAGAAGCCGATGAACGGGGCTGACATCAGGCCGGCCCACGACGCGATGTTCACGACCCGCGCCTTCACCTTGTTGTCACGGTTGTGCGCGACGAGCAGCGGGATGAACTTCTGGGTGATGCGGTACGGGGCCATCAGGTTGACCTCCATGACCTGCCTCGCGCGCTGTTCGTCGGCGAACTCGAACGGTGCCGAGTAGGTGGTCCCAGCGTTGTTGAGCACGGCGTAGAGTCCGCGTGCTCCCACCTTCGCGGCGACTGTGGCGTATGCCCGGTCGAGGTCGGCCGGGACCGTCACGTCCATCTGGATCGGATGAACGTTGGCGATGGCCTCCAGTGTGTGCCGGTCGGTTTCCGATCGGTAGGTGGCGAACACATCGTAGTCGTGCGAGGCGAACTCAACCGTTGCCGCGCGTCCAATGCCGGACGTGGCACCGGTGATGAAGACCGACTTTTTCATGGCCTGTTTCCTTCTCGTTGGTAGGGCTCGGTCAGGGGTTGCAGACGAACCGGATGACCTGGCGCATCTGGTCGAGGTATTCGGGCATGGACGAGACAAGGTGCTTGAGTCCCGCAGAGGTGGCATAGAGCATCGTCGCCACCGATTCCGCGCTGTCCCCGTTGCGCCGCCACGGGCTCGAACGTTCCGTCTGGTTGAGAGCCGCCGCGAACTCGGCGATGATCATCCCCTCGAGTTCCTTCGCCGGCCGCCCGGTGAGCCGCTCCGCGATCTCAAGGACTTCGTCCAACCGCGATGCGAGCGTCTCGCCGGCCATCGATGCGAATGCGTTCAGAATCCGCTCCTCCAGCGGGACTCCAGCCGCGACCAGCGCGGCGCGGGACGAGGCGACGCTGGTGGTGAGCAGATGATCGATCGTCGCGGTGAACAGCGCCTCCTTGGTCGGGAAGTGCAGGTAGAGGCCCGCCCTTGAGATCTCGGCCAAGCGTGCGACCTCGTCCACCGATGCCTTCCGGTATCCGAATCGCAGCAGGGTCGCCGCCGCCGCGCCGAGGATCATCGACCGGCGATCGCGGCCCGTTCCTGTTGCACCATCGTCTTCGCTCACATCTACAAGGTAGACAATATGTGCCGACACTGTCAAGTATGACGAGGAGTGGACTGCTACTGGAGGTGGTGAGCCCAGAGGCGGTTGACCTACGTCTCCGCAGGTCGACCGCGCCACAAGACGGATCGGATCGCGTGCGGCGCGGTGCTACCGGCACCGCGCTGCACGCACGCGTGAACACACCCGGCTGACAGGTGCCTCGACAGCGGGTCCGACCTTGACTGCCCGGTCCAGCGGACGAAGCGGCGGCGTCGGGGACGAGGCGGATGCCGACACCGTGGGAGGCGCCGAGCTGGTGCCGGGACCGTAGCCGGATGTCGTGTACGTGGGAGAGGTCGGTATCCGGACAGGGCAGCGGTCGAGCGTCAGGAGATGCCGGCAACGAAGAGCAGTCCGGCGGCGACGAGACCGGCTTCGACCAGGATGACGAACGCGCGGTCGCTGACGCGGCCGACGATCTTCTTGCCGGCCCAACTGCCGGCGAGTGTGGCAGGGGTCAGAGCGGCCCCATACAGCAGCACTCGCGTGGTGAGCAGGTCACCGGTCCCGTATGCCGCAGTCTTGGTCAGGTGCATGGTGACCGCGGCGGCTGCCTCGGTGCCGATGTAGGCGGCCCGGGTAAGGCCGTAGGCGAGGAAGAACGGTGCGGTCAGCGGGCCGACCGAGCCCAGGAGTGCGGATCCGAAGCCCGAGGCCGCGCCGACCCAGACGAATGCGTGGTCGCGGGGCGCGCCGGGTCGCCGGTGGAGGCGACGCCAGACGACGACGCCGATCAGGAAGAGCCCGAGGATGCGTTTGAGCGGGCTCAGCGGAGCGTGTGCCAGGAGCAGTGCGCCGGCCACGGCGGATGCCGTCGCGTTCACTGGCGGGACCTGTCCGAGTAGCGCGGTGGCGAGACCGGCCGCGGTTCGTGTACGGCGAGCCCCACCGCCGCGCCCCCGCTTTGCGGTCTATACCCCCGGGGGGTATGGTGGGACTGAGTGAAGGGAGGGCGCCATGTCCGACGCGACCAGCAGGACGCACGTGCACAGCGGCCATCACGACCATGGATCGCCGCCAGACGCCCACGCCGGCCATGCGGTCCACCACGGTGGGCACCAAGGGCACGACAAGCATGCCGGGCACGACCCGGAGATGTTCCGGCGCAAGTTCTGGCTGAGCCTGGCGCTCACCGTGCCGGTGGTGCTGACCAGCGAGATGGTCATGGACTGGTTCGGCTACCGGCTCGACTTCCCCGGCGTCACCTGGGTCGGACCGCTGCTCGGCTCGGTCGTCTTCCTCTACGGCGGATGGCCGTTCCTGGTCGGCGGCGTCCGCGAGGTCCGCGACCGGGCGCCGGGCATGATGCTGCTGATCTCGATGGCGATCACCGTCGCCTACGTCGCCTCGGTGGCCACCAGCGTCGGCCTGTTCGACCTCGACTTCTGGTGGGAGCTCGCCGCCCTCGTCACGATCATGCTACTCGGGCACTGGCAGGAGATGAAGGCGATCGGCCAGGCCCAGGGCGCGCTCGCCGCGCTCGCGGCCCTGCTGCCCGACGAGGCCGAGGTCGTCGCCGCGGACGGCACCGTCGCGGCGGTGCCGGTGGCGCACCTGCGCGTCGATGACGTGGTCCTGGTCCGCTCCGGCGCCCGCGTCCCCGCGGACGGCCGGGTCGTCGACGGCGAGGCCGACCTGGACGAGTCGATGATCACCGGCGAGTCCCGGCCGGTGCGCCGCGGCCCCGGAGACCGCGTGGTCGCCGGCACCGTGGCGACCGACTCCGCGCTGCGGGTGCGGGTCGATGCGGTCGGCGATGACACCGCCCTCGCCGGGATCGGCCGTCTGGTCGCGCAGGCGCAGGAGTCCTCCGGGCGGGCCCAGGTCCTGGCCGACCGGTTCGCCGCGGTGCTCTTCTACGTCGCGACCGCCGCCGCGGCGGCGACATTTGCGGTCTGGTGGGCGCTCGGCAACCTTGACCAGTCGGTGGTCCGCACCGTGACGGTGCTGGTGATCGCCTGCCCGCACGCGCTCGGCCTGGCCATCCCGCTGGTGATCGCGCTGTCCACGGCGGTCTCCGCCAAGGCCGGCATCCTGGTCAAGGACCGCCTCGCCCTGGAGCGGATGCGCACGGTCGACGCGGTGCTGTTCGACAAGACCGGCACGCTCACCCGGGGCGCGCACGTGGTCGCCGGTGTCGCCGCCGCCCCGGGCGTGCCCGAGGACGAGGTGCTGCGGCTGGCCGGCGCCGTCGAGGCCGACAGTGAGCACCCCCTGGCCAGGGCGATCGTCTCGGCCGCAGGCGACCGCGCGGCCCGGGCCGCGGAGTTCCGCTCCCTGACCGGGCGCGGCGTGCAGGCCACCGTCGACGGGACCCGCTACGCGGTCGGCGGCCCCGCCCTGCTGCGCGAGCTCGGCGCCGAGGTGCCCGGCGAGCTCGTCGAGCAGACCGCCGCGTGGTCGGCGCGCGGCGCCGCGGTGCTGCACCTGCTGCGCGTCGGTGACACCGGCGCCGAGGTGCTCGGTGCGCTGGGACTCGAGGACGAGGTACGTCCGGAGGCCCGGCAGGCCATCGCCGAGCTCCGCGCGCAGGGCGTCGGCAGACTGGTCATGATCACCGGGGACGCCCGGCCGGTCGCCGAGGCGGTCGCCGCCGACCTCGGCCTGGACGAGGTGTTCGCCGAGGTGCTGCCCGCCGACAAGGACCAGGCCGTCGCCCAGTTGCAGGCCCGTGGGCTCACCGTGGCGATGGTCGGTGACGGGGTCAACGACGCACCGGCCCTGGCCCGCGCCGACGTCGGCATCGCCATCGGCGCCGGCACCGACGTGGCCATCGAGTCCGCCGGCGTGGTGCTGGCCTCCTCCGACCCGCGCGGCGTCACCGGGGTGATCCGCCTGTCCCGCGCCTCCTACCGCAAGATGATCCAGAACCTCGCCTGGGCGGCGGGGTACAACATCGTCGCGATCCCGCTCGCGGCAGGAACGCTGGCCTGGGCGGGCATCACCCTCAGCCCCGCGATCGGGGCGGTGCTGATGTCCGCGTCCACGATCGTCGTCGCCCTCAACGCCCAGCTGCTGCGCCGGGTCCGGCTGACGCCCGACCTGACGTAGTCCGCGACTCTCTGGTGGTGCCAGCGCCGCGAGGCCCTCGATGGGGCCCCGCGGCGCTCGGCGTTGACGGCGGCGTGGCGGGCGGCCATTTCCGAGCGGTTACCGAAATGTGTCCTTGACCTTGGGAGACCCGCGTGGGACTTTGTATCGCAACTTAATGAAGTAGGTGGACGAAGTGCCGTTAGCGAAGCATGGGGCCGGGCGGGACCTCTCCCGGTCGGCGGTGCTCGCGCTCCTCGGGAGCCGAGGGCCGATGTCCCGCGCGGACATCGCGCGTGAGCTCGGGCTCAGTCCCACCGCTGTGTCGCAGATCATGCGCCGGCTGCTGGAGCAGCGGATGGTCGAGGAGGTCGCGCAGGCGCCGTCCAGCGGTGGGCGGCCCGGGTCGCTCATCGGCCTCGTGGGCGGGGCCGGCCGGGCGCTCGGGGTCAAGGTCGCGGCCGACCACCTCGTGATCGTCAACGTCCGGCTCGACGGGCAGATGCTCAGCAGTACCACCCTGGCGTTCGACGCGATGGCCCCCGACGCACTCGCCAGGCTCGCCGCCGAGCTGGCGCCGCACACGCTCCTCGACCCCGGGCTGCCCAAGCTTCTCG
Organism: Dactylosporangium sp. NPDC005572; assembly: GCF_040605515.1. Taxonomy (NCBI): domain Bacteria; kingdom Bacillati; phylum Actinomycetota; class Actinomycetes; order Micromonosporales; family Micromonosporaceae; genus Dactylosporangium; species Dactylosporangium sp. NPDC005572. The sequence goes on from NZ_JBEXCY010000084.1 coordinate 13,604, forward strand.
GCGTCGGCGTGGCGGTGCCGGGCGTCGTGCCGCAGCCCGACAAGGGCATCGTCGACGCCGACGTGCTGCAGTGGCGCCGGCTGCCGGTCGGCCGGCACCTGCGCGGTGCGCTCGGGCTGCCGGTCGTGGTGGAGAACGACGTCAACGCCCTCGCCGTCGCCGAGGTGCTCTACGGCCACGGCCGCGAGGCGGACGACTTCCTCGTGCTGACCATCGGCCGCGGCATCGGCCTGAGCATCGTCGCCGACCGCTCGGTGTACCGGGGCGGCAAGGGCGGCGCCGGTGAGTTCGGGCACGTGCCGATGGACGACCAGGGGCCGCTGTGCCAGTGCGGCCGGCACGGCTGCCTGGAGGCGTGGCTCGGCGAGCCGGCGCTGGAGCGCATCGCCCGCGCCGGTGGCGTGATCGGCCCGCGCCAGGGGTTCGCCGCGCTCGTCGCGGCCGCCGACCGCGGTGACGGGCCCGCCGTCGAGATCTTCGCCGACGCCGGCCGGCTGCTCGGCCGGGCGGTCGCCGGCGCCGCGAACATGCTCGACCCGGCGCGGATCGTCCTCGCCGGCGAGGGAGTCGCGCACTGGATCCACTGGGACGCGACGTTCCGCGCCGAGTTCGCCCGCCGCCAGGTCCGCGGCGGCGACGGGATCGACGTGGTGGTGCACGACTGGGACGACAGCAGCTGGGCGCAGGGCGCGGCGGCGCTGGTGCTCGCCGCGCCGTTCGACCTCGACGGGTTCGGCGGCGAACAGGCGAACCTCGTCGTCGCCCGCCTGCACGGCTCCGGCGGCGCCGACGGGACGGTGGAGTGATGGTCGGCCCGCGCGGGGTGCGCAAGGCCGCCGTCGTCGCGCTGTTCCTGCTGCCGAGCGCCGTCCCGCTGCTGCTGTTCACGATCGCGCCGATGTTCGGCGCGGCGTGGATCAGCCTGCACGACTGGAACCTGCAGTCGCCGATGCGGTGGACCGGCCTGGACAACTACACCCGGCTGCTCGGCGACGCCGCCACCCGCGACGCGCTGCTGCACACGCTGTACTTCCTGGGCTTGTACCTGCCCCTGGTCTACGTGCTGGGCCTGGCGCTCGCCGTCGGGCTCAACCGCCGGTTCCCCGGGCGGAGCCTGGTGCGCTCGATGTACTTCCTGCCGGTCGTCACCAGCTGGGTCGTCGTCGCGCTGACCTGGAAGTGGCTGCTGAACCCGGCCAACGGCCTGGTCAACCACGCCCTGGAGGCAGTCGGCATCCCCGGGCCGGGCTGGTGGGCGTCGGCGGGCTGGGCGATCCCGTCCGCGGTCGTCGCGTCGGTGTGGAAGGACGCCGGGTTCGTCATGGTCATCCTGCTGGCCGGCCTGCAGAGCATCCCGGAGGAGTACCTCGAGGCCGCCCGCCTCGACGGCGCCTCGGCGTGGCAGACCTTCTGGCGCGTCACGTTCCCGCTGCTGACCCCGTCGAGCTACTTCGTGGTGGTGATCTCGCTGATCAGCGGGTTCCAGGTCTTCGACCAGATCTACGTCATGACCGGCGGCGGGCCGGCCGGCGCCTCCCGGCCGCTGGTCCAGCAGATCTACGACCTGACGTTCCGCTACGGCGACGCCGGCGGCGCGTCGGCCCTGAGCCTGCTGCTGTTCGCGCTGATCCTGGTGGTCACCGTCGTCCAGCAGCGCCTGCTGCGCCGGTGGGTGACCTATGTCTAGGCGCCTGCTCGCCGCGGTGCTCGCCGTCGGCGCACTGCTCATGATCTTCCCGTTCGTCTGGACCTTCGTCACCTCGATCACCGCCGGCGGCGACGTGCTCACCACGCCCCGCCTGATCCCCGAGCAGGCCGGCCTCGACGGGTACCGCAAACTCTTCGAGGTCCTGCCGTTCTGGCGGATCACGGTGAACAGCCTCGTGCTGGCCGTGGTCTCCACCGCGCTGCTGCTCATCACCAGCTCCACGGCGGCCTATGCCTTCGCGCGGCTCGACTTCCCCGGCAAGAACGTCGTCTTCGTCGCGTACCTCGCGACGCTGATGATCCCCATGCAGGTGCTCGTCGTGCCGCTGTTCATCGAGGTCCGCGCGTTCGACCTGGTCGACACGTACGCCTCGCTCATCGTCCCGACGATCGCCTCCGCGTTCGGTGTGTTCCTGCTGCGCCAGTCCGTCGCCGTGCTGCCCAGGGAGCTCGACGAGGCGGCGTTCGTCGACGGGGCCGGGCACATCCGCATCTTCCTGCGGATCACGCTGCCGCTGATCCGCCCCGCCCTGGTGACCTACGGCCTGTTCGCGTTCATGTCCAGCTGGAACGCGTTCCTGTGGCCGCTCGTCGTCATCCGCTCCCGCGAGTTTATGACCCTGCCACTGGGCCTGGCCAGCCTCAGCGGCGAGTACACCGTCCAGTGGAACGCGATCATGGCCGGCTCGGTGGTGAGCATCGTTCCCATCCTCGCCCTCTACGCCGTGGCGCAGCAGCACATCGTGCAGAGCGTCGCCCAGGCCGGTCTCAAGTAACCAGACACCCCGCACACCCCGCACACCCCCCGATTGTGAGGACCAGCATGTCCGCTCGACCCTGGCTCCGGTTACACCGGGCCGCCGCCCTGATCGCCGTCGCCGCGCTCGCCCTCGCCGGATGCTCGAAGGGCTCCGCCACGAAGGACACCTCCGAGGGCGGCGTCACCACGGTCCGCTACCTGACGTTCTCCGCGGCGCCGGACCACCTCGACGACCTCAACGGCATCGTCGCCGCGTTCGAGAAGGCCAACCCCGACGTCAAGATCTCCGTGCAGACCGCGCCGTACAAGGACTACTTCACCCAGCTGCAGACCTCGATCGCCGGCGGTACCGCGCCCGACGCCTTCGAGCTGGACTACCAGAACTTCGTCACCTACGCCCAGGCCGGCTCCCTCGCCGACCTCGCCGGCCCGGCCGCCAACGACAAGACGTGGCAGCCGTCGGTGCTCTCGCCGGCCGCGCTCGACGCGTTCAAGCACGGCGGCAAGCAGTACGGGCTGCCCGAGTCCTTCTCGACCGTCGTGCTCATCTACAACAAGGCGCTGTTCGACGCCGCCGGCGTGGCCTACCCGACGGCCGACTGGAAGTGGTCGGACGAGACGGCCGCCGCGCAGAAGCTCACCGACAAGGCCAAGGGCGTCTACGGCGACTACCAGCCGGTCAGCTTCTACGAGTTCTACAAGGCCGTGAACCAGGCCGGCGGCACGTTCCTCAGCGCCGACGGCAAGTCGGCCACGTTCAACAGCCCGCAGGGCGTCGCGGCGGCGAAATGGCTCATCGGCAAGCCCGGCGCGACGATGCCGACGCTGACCGAGATCGGCAACACCCCGGACTTCGACACCAACCTGTTCAAGGCCGGCAAGCTCGCGATGTGGCACAACGGGAACTGGCAGTTCGACACGCTCAAGAGCGTGCCGTTCGGCTGGGACGTGGTGGTCGAGCCCGGCGACGCGCAGAAGGCCAGCGCCGTGTTCCAGAACGGCGTCGCGGTGTCGGCGAAGAGCAGCCACCAGGACGCCGCGTTCCGCTGGCTGAACTTCCTCACCACCTCCGAGCAGACCGTCACCGCGCGGATCAACTCGTCGTGGGAGCTGCCGCCGCTCGCCGACGCCTCGAAGCTGTCCGGCTACCTCGACAAGACGCCGCCGTCGAACCGCAAGGCGGTCATGGACGCGCTGGGCAAGCAGTCGCTGCTGCCGGTCATCGCCAAGGAGCAGCAGATGCAGGACATCGTCAACGACGCCCTGACCAAGGCGGCCGGCGGCGCGGACCTGCAGAAGACCCTCGACGACGCGGCCAAGCAGGTCACGGCCCTGCTCTGACGCCCCTCCTCTAGCAGCGTAAGGGACAGCACATGCGCGACCTGGTCGAGCACAGCATCAAGGTGATCACCCGCGAGCAGGCGCCGAGCGGCGCCTACCCCGCCTGTTCGAACTTCCCCGTGTACGGCTACGCGTGGCTGCGCGACGGCGCGTTCGTCGCCGACGGTCTGCGGGCGCACGGCATCGTCGACGGGCCGCGGGCCTTCCACGAGTGGACGGCCCGGGTCGTCGGCGAGCGCGCGGGGCGGATCGAGGCGGTCGTCGCGGCGCTCGCCGCCGGTGAGGACGTCGACCAGGCGCGTTTCCTGCCCACCCGCTACACCCTCGACGGCGCGGACGGGTCGGAGTCCTGGTGGGACTTCCAGCTCGACGGCTACGGCACCTGGCTGTGGGCGCTGGAGCGGCACCTCGCCGGCGCCTCCGACCGGGCGTTCGCCGAGGCGGTCGCCCTCACGGTGCGCTACCTCTGCGCCGCGTGGCGGCTGCCCTGCTACGACTGGTGGGAGGAGCACGCCGAGCGGGTGCACGTCGCCACGCTCGCCTCGGTCGAGGCCGGGCTGCGCGCGGCGACGCGCACCGGGCTGCTCGGCGACGCCGACGCCGGCGCGGCGCTGTCCGCCGCCGGCGAGATCGCCGCGGTCATCGCCGGGGAGGGCAGCGTCGACGGGCGGCTGCGCAAGTGGCTCGGCTCCGACGCCGTCGACGGCAGCCTCCTCGCCGCCGTCGCGCCGTTGCGGGTCGTGGACGACGCCACGGCGGCGCGCACGGTCGCCGCCGTGGAGCGCGACCTGCTCGACGACGGCGGCGTGCACCGGTTCCGGGCCGACGTGTTCTACGGCGGCGGGCGGTGGCCGGTCCTGGCCGGGCTGCTCGGGCAGGCGTACCTGCGGCTCGGCCGGCCCGGCGACGCCGGCCGCCAGCTCGCCTGGATCGCCGGCACCGCCGCGGCCGACGGTGACCTGCCGGAGCAGGTCAGCGACCGGCTGCTGCACCCGGAGCACCGCCGGGAGTGGCTCGACCGGTGGGGTCCGGTCGCGACCCCGCTGCTGTGGTCGCACGGCGCGTTCCTGTCCCTCGCCGCCGAACTGGAGGTAACCCTGTGATCCGGCACCGGCCCTTCGGCTCCGGCCACGTCTACCAGCCGTCCATCGACCAGCGACTGCCGGTGCGGCCCCTCGCGGGCGAGCCGGTGAACCTCGGCGTCGCCGCCGCCGCGTCCGTCGCCTCGGTGCGCTGCGAGTGGGACGGCGGCGGGTTCGACCTGCACCGCGAGGGCGCGCCGACCGGGCCGACGGCCGGGGCCGAGGGGCACCTCGCCACGGCCGCCGCCGGGCAGCGGGGCCGCAGCGTCCGCTGGGCCGCCGACAGCCCGCCGCTGCCCGCCGGCCGGCGGGTCCGGTACCGGTTCGTCGCCACCGACGGCGCCCGCACCCGCCGCACCCGGTGGTTCGAGGTGGGCGGCGCCGCCTGGTCGCCGGCCGGGGGCACGCTCACCACCCACGGAACGAGCCGCCTCGTGCCGGACAGCACCTCGTGGCTCGTCGGCCCCGACGGGGTCCACAAGGTGCGGTTCGCGCTGCGGCTGACCGCCGGCGAGCACCTGGTCGGGTTCGGGGAGCGCTTCGACCGGCTCGACCAGCGCGGGCACGCGCTCGACGCGACGGTCTTCGAGCAGTACAAGGGCCAGGGCACCGCCGGGCGCACCTACCTGCCGATGCCGTTCGCGCACGTCCTCGGCGGTTCCGGGTGGGCGTTCCACGTCGACACCGCCGAGCGGACCTGGTTCGACGCCGGCGCGGACCTGTGGGTCGAGGCCGACGTGGTGGGCGGGCGCCTGGACGTCCGCTTCTACGACGGCACCCCCGGCGAGATCCTGCACCGGTGGCTCGGCGAGGTCGGCCGGCCGCAGCCGCTGCCCGACTGGGTGTTCCGGCTGTGGGCCAGCGGCAACGAGTGGAACACCCAGGAGCGGGTGAGCACCGAGATGGCGCTGCACCGCAAGCACGACATCCCGGTCGGGGTCGTGGTCGTCGAGGCGTGGAGCGACGAGTCGACGTTCGTGGCGTTCCGCGACGCGCGGTACGAGGTCCACGACGACGGCCGCCCGCACCGCCTGGCCGACTTCACCTTCCCGCCGGACGGCGCCTGGCCGGACCCGAAGGGCATGGTCGACGACCTGCACGCCGACGGCGTCAAGGTCGTGCTGTGGCAGATTCCGCTGCACAAGATGCGCCCCCAGCCGACCGGCCAGGCCGCCGCCGACGCCGCCACCATGGTGGCCCGCGGCTACGGGGTGCGTGAGGGCGACGGCCGGCCGTACCGCAACCGTGGCTGGTGGTTCCCGACCGCGCTCATGCCGGACCTCACCGGCGCCGAGGCGCGTGACTGGTGGCTGGCGAAGCGACGGTACCTCGTGGAGGACGTCGGCATCGACGGGTTCAAGACCGACGGTGGCGAGCACGCGTGGGGCCACGACCTGCGCTACGCCGACGGCTCGGTCGGCGTGACCGGCAACAACCGCTTCCCGGTGCACTACGCCGCCGCGTACGGTGACCTGCTGCGCTCCTGCGGCAAGGCGCCGGTCACGTTCAGCCGGGCGGGCTTCACCGGCTCGCAGGCGCACGGCGTGTTCTGGGCCGGCGACGAGGACTCCACGTGGGAGGCGATGCGGTCCTCGCTGCGGGCCGGGCTCACCGCGGCGGCGTGCGGGATCGTCTACTGGGGCTGGGACCTGGCCGGGTTCTCCGGGCCGGTCCCCTCGGCCGAGCTGTACCTGCGGGCCACGGCGATGTCGGCGTTCCTGCCGATCATGCAGTACCACTCGGAGTACAACCATCACCGCAGCCCGTCACGCGACCGAACCCCGTGGAACATCGCCGCGCAGACGGGCGACCCCGAGGTGCTGCGGGTGTTCCGCCGGTACGCCCACCTGCGGGAGCGGCTGGTGCCGTACCTCGCCTCCTCGGCGGCCGGGGCGGTCGGGACCGGCTGGCCCATGCTGCGGTCGGTGTGCCTGGTCGCGCCGGACGACCCCGGCGCCTGGCAGCACCCGTACGACTACCTGCTCGGCGACGACCTGCTGGTCGCGCCGGTGGTCGCGGAGGGTGCCACGACCCGGTCGGCCTACCTGCCGCACGGACGGTGGCTGGACCTGCGCACCCACGAGGTGCTGGACGGCGGCCGCGTGGTGGAGGTCCCGGCCCCGGTCGACGAGATCCCGGTCTGGTGCCGCCTGGAGTCGGCGGACCGCCACCGCGACCTCTTCACCGCCGGCTGACCGGGCAACCGCTCAGTGGACGTCAGTGGATGTCAGGTGGGCCGGGGTGCCGGAGATCTTGCGGCTCCGGCTCGGCCGGGCTGTACATCGCCGGTGCGGCACCGTCGGCGAGGGCGGCCGGCGAGTCCGACAGCCGGAACCGGTTCCTGACCCGCCCGAGGAACTCGTGCTCCGCCAGGCGCAGGAGCTTGGCCCGTCGGGGCCCGGCGTAGACGGAGAACCAGTCGCCGGGGTCCAGCACGCCGCGGAGCTGGCCGTCGAGGGTGACGGCCACCTGCCCGGACCGCTCGAGGACCCGGACGCCGACGCGCTGGTCCCGCGCGGCGAGGACGAGGCTGCGGTTGAAGACCATGTGCGGGGCGACCGGCGTGAAGACCAACGCGTCGAGGTGCGGTGACACGATCGGGCCGCCGGCGGCGAAGCTGTACGCGGTCGATCCGGTCGAGGTCGCGATGATCAGCGCGTCGGCAGAGTAGGAGGCGAAGAGCCGGCCGTTGACGTAGACGGCGAGGCTGGCCTGGCGATCCCGGACGAGTTTCTCGAAGACCACGTCGTTGAGCGCGACCACGTCGAGCGGCACGCCCCAGCCCACCTGCATCGGATCGCTCGGACGAACCTGTGGCGGTGGCAGGGCCGGGCCCCGGCCGTATCGCAGCAGCACCTGCATGTCAGCGGGGATCTCCAGCGGGCGCGAGGCCCGCATGGTCAGGGTCAGCCGGGCGTCGACGCTGAACCGCCCGGTGTGCACGGCGTCGAGCGCCGCGGCGACGTCGCTCGCCTCCACCTCCGTGAGGAATCCCACCCGACCGACGTCGACGCCCAGGACCGTCGCGTCGATGGCGGCCGCGACCCGGATGCCCCGCAGGAACGTGCCGTCGCCGCCGACGGTGACGATGAGACTCGGGTCGCCGGCACGCGCGGCCTCCTCCTCCGGACTGAGGCGGCCGGCCTCGGGCGCTGAGCTCCACACGTCGATGTCGGCACACGGGATGGCCCGTTCGCCGGCCCAGCGACGGACGTCCCCCGCGGCCGAAACCGCTGCCGGCCGGCCGCCGTGCACCACCAGCCCGATCCGATCGATCATCGACGCTCATTCCCCTGCTCGTCGCGGTGAGCAAGGAGAAGTACCCGTTCCGGCCGAGCTCATCCGTGGCATCCCAGAGTCGATGCGCCTCGGGACATCCGGCCTTTCGCCGCGACCAAGAACGACACCGGCCGGTGTGTCCCCCGTCACGGTGTGCCGACGGCCGGAATCGGTCGGGGATCGGCGAGGTTCGCGCTGACATGACGACGATCGGACTCATCGGTAGCGGCAACATCGGCAGCACAGTGGCGCGGCTGGCGGTCGCCGCCGGTCACGACGTGGTGCTGAGCAACTCGCGTGGCCCGCAGACCCTCCAGGACCTGGTGTCCGAGCTGGGGCCGAAGGCGCGCGCCGCGACCCCCGCGGAGGCGGCCGCGGCCGGCGACATCGTGGTGGTGACCGTGCCGCTGCGGGCGTACCGGGACGTCCCGGCGGAGCCCCTCGCGGGCAAGGTGGTCATCGACACCAACAACTACTACCCGGAGCGCGACGGCGTCTTCGACGAGCTGGAGGACGGCTCCAGCACCACCGGTGAGCTGCTGCAGCAGCACCTCGCGGAAGCCCGGGTGGTGAAGGGGTTCAACAACATCTGGTCCGAGCACCTGCGGACCCTGGTGCGCCCGGCGGGCAGCGCGGACCGCTCGGCGCTGCCGATCGCCGGTGACGACGCAGCCGCCAAGCAGGCGGTCACCGAGTTCTTCGACAGCCTCGGCTTCGACACCGTGGACGCCGGCCCGCTCGCCGAGAACTGGCGTGCACAGCGGGACACCCCGGTCTACGTGCGTCCCTACGGCGCTTTCGGGGCAGTTCCCGGCACACCGGCGAGCGCGCAGGTCGTCCGCGAGGCGCTCGCCGCGGCGAAGCGCACCGCGGCCTGAGGCGTTCCTCCGGCCGCGGCCCGGTGCGCGTCGGCTACATCTCCTTCACGCGGTCGGCCGTGCGCTGCAGGTGCTCGCGCATGATCGACAAGGCCCGCTCGGCGTCGCGGGCCTCGATCGCGTCGACGAACTCGACATGCTCCGCCGTGCCGCGCCGGCCCATCGTCGGGGCCACCACCTGCGCCTCGATCAGGGACATGAGCAGCGGGCCGTGGAAGGAGTGGACCAGCATCTCGATCGCCGGGTTGTGTGTGCAGGCGGCGACCCGCACGTGGAAGTCCGCGGACAACGACATGTCGTACTCGCCGCGTTCGAGGGCGGCGCGGTGCAGTTCGAGCATGCCGCGCAGGGCCGCGATGTCCTCATCGGTGGCCCGCTCGACCACGAGGGGCACGATGCTCAGCTCAAAGATCTGACGGGCCTCGGTCACCTGCGGCGCGGACATCGGCGAGAGGCTCATCAGATCGGCGAGCCCCTCGCCGATCTGCTGTGACGTGGGGGAGGTGACGAACGCGCCGCCGCGTGCGCCGACGCGGATCTCGATGAGGCCGCTCGCCTCGAGGACGCGCAGCGCCTCGCGGACGGTCACCCGGCTGACGCCGAACCGTTCGCACAGCTCGCGTTCGCTGGGCAGGCGGTCGCCGGGCTTCAGCCGACCCTGCCGCAGCAGCAGCTTGATCTGGTCGATGATCGACTGTGAGACACGGTTGACCGACACCGCCTTGAACATGTCCGCGTCGCCGGCACCGACGGTCTGGGTCTTCGCGGCTGCCATTAGCGCTCATCTCTCGTCGTTGCGCAACATTCGTCACGCAAGCGGATGGTGGCCTAACCAGAATACGGCCTAAAAGAATGACGTCATACCGAGGCCTGTCTTCGATGGTCGGCTCGTGCTGCCCGGAGTACCCGGGCCGAAAGTCCCGAACTCGCGTGCCGTCCGACTCGGTGCCGGGGGAGCGGCCGCCGCTTCCGCGCGTTGCCTGCTAACCCTTGCAATGGTATGATGGTTTGCACTTAAGAGGTGAGTGGTTGCCCGGGAGGACGCCTCGATGCTCAGACCAGAGCTCAACGAGCTGTTGACGCAGACCGGTCCTGGAACGCCCACGGGTGAGCTGTTCCGGCAGTACTGGATCCCTGCCCTCCTGGCGGAGGAACTCCCCGAGGACGACTGCCCGCCGGTGCGGGTGAAGCTGCTCTCCGAGCGGTTGATCGCCTTCCGGGACAGCGACGGCCGCTACGGCCTCATGGACGAGTTCTGTGCCCACCGCGGTGCCTCGTTGTGGTTCGGCCGCAACGAGGAGGGCGGGCTGCGCTGCTCGTACCACGGCTGGAAGTACGACGTGACCGGCCAGTGCATCGAGGTCCCGTCCGAGCCGGACAACAGCAACTTCTGCACCAACGTCAAGCTCCGGGCGTACCCGCTGGTCAAGGTCGGCGACATCCTGTGGACGCACATGGGCGACCCCGCCAACCGTCCGGGACTGCCGGAGTTCGAGTTCGTCCACGTGCCGGCGGACCAGACGTACACCTCCAAGCGCTGGCAGGAGTGCAACTGGCTGCAGGCGCTGGAGGGCGGCATCGACTCCAGCCACGTCACGTGGCTGCACTCCGGTGCGCTCAAGAGCGACCCGCTGTTCAAGGGCGCCCGCGGCAACCAGTACAACGTCAATGACCTGAAGCCGTTCTTCGAGGTCGCGGAGGCCGACGGCGGCCTGTTCGTCGGCGCCCGGCGCAACGCCGAGGAAGGTCAGTACTACTGGCGCATCACGCCGTGGATCATGCCGAGCTTCACGATGGTGCCCCCGCGCGGCGACCACCCGGTCCACGGGCACTTCTGGGTGCCGATCGACGACGAGAACTGCTGGGTGTACACGTTCGACTACCACCCGGTGCGCGCGCTGACCGACGCCGAACTGCAGAACATGAAGGCCGGGTTCGGCGTGCACAGCGAGAACATCCCCGGCACGTACCGCCCGGTGCGCAACAAGGACAACGACTACCTGATGGACCGCGCGGCGCAGAAGCGCGGCGAGCACTACTCCGGCGTGACCGGCATCGCCATCCAGGACGCCTCGCTGCAGGAGAGCATGGGGCCGATCGTCGACCGCACCAAGGAGCGGCTGGTCCCCGCGGACAGCGGCATCATCAAGGCCCGGCAGAAGCTGCGCAAGGCCGCCCTGGCGCTGCGGGACGAGGGCGTCACACCGCCCGGTGCCGACCCCGCGCACCACCGCGTGCGGTCCGCCGCGATCGTCCTGCCGCAGGAGGAGTCGTTCCTCGACGCGTGCCGCGACGCGGTGACGGCGACGCCCGGCGTCCCGCAGACCTCGGTGTGACCGCCGGCATGACCATGCGTCCGATCCTGCTCAACAGCTGCGCCCGGGCCGCGACCGCGGCCGAGGCGAGGTACCGCATCGACGCGCCGATCGCGCCATCGCGTGGGACGCGGGTCGTGGCGCTGGACGACGGCGCGGCCGCGGTCGTGCGCCGCGCCGCCCAGCAGCACCACGGCGGCGCGCATTTCCTGTCGTGCCGGTCGGTGGAGATGCCGGCCGACGGCGACCTGGCCGGCATCGCCGACGTCCTGCTGGTGCGCGACGACGGGTCTGAGGCCCGGCTGAGCGCGGAGCTGGCCGGCGCCGACGCGGCCGTCATGGTGGCCACGACGGACGAGGCGGCCGCGGCGGCGCGCGCCATCGGCGACGCCTGCACCCTGCAGGGCATCATGACCGCCGGGCTGGTCCTCGCGGGGCAGGACACCAGGGTCACCGTGTCGGCGCTGCGGCCGCACGCGCGTGTGCTGATGGTGACGCACGACGAGCAGGACCTGACCGAACTGCTCACGGCGCTGCGGGCCTAGACGATGGCGAAGGTCACCCTTGCCGGACTGCAGGCGATGAAGCGCGAACAGCGCAAGATCGTCGGCGTGGTGGTCTGGGACTACCAGATGGCGCGCATCGTCGACCAGGTCGGCGTGGACATTGTCTCGGTCGGCGACACCGTCGGCGTCAACCTGTGGGGCCGGACGAACCCGTTCGAGATCGACCTCGACGAGATGATCGTCGTCGCCCGGGCGGTCCGCCGCGGCGTGCGGCACGCGCTGCTCAGCTGCGACTTCCCGTACGGTCCGCTCCAGGAAGGCCCGGACAGCGCCGTGCGCGCCGCGATCCGGCTGGTCAAGGAGGCCGGCGTCGACCTGGTGAAACTCGACGGCGCGGCCGACCATCTGCCGGCCGTCACCGCCGTGCACCGGGCGGGCATCCCGGTGTTCGCCCAGTTCGGCATCACGCCCCAGACCGCGCTGCGCCACGGCGTCGAGTACCGGGCCGATCCGGGCGCCGACGCGGCGGTACCGCTGCGGATGCGCGACGAGATGGTCGCCGAGGCCCAGCGGCTGGAGGCCGCCGGTGCGGCCCTGCTGAACTTCACCAACTCCGGCCCGGTCATCGGCGCCGAGGTGACCCGCGCGGTGTCGATCCCCGTCGTCGGCGGACACGGCGGCGGGCCGTGGCTCGACGGGCGGATCCGGATGGCGACCGCCGCCATCGGCTACGCCGCCTCGGCACTCGACGACCCGCCGGACACCTACGCCAACGTGGCGCGGATCAGCTTCGACGCGATCACGGCCTACGCCGGGGACGTGCGCGCCGGACGCCAGATCAAGGGCGGCAAGTCCACATAGCAGCGCACGAACGGAGGGGCGCCGTGCCCACCGCCATCATCGACGGCATCGCCACCTACTACGAGACGGCCGGCTCCGGGCCGCCGCTGCTCATGTTCTCGCCCGGCGGGTTCAACGCGACGCTGGACAACTGGCGCACGCAGGGGCAGTACCGCCGGCTCAACCTGCTGGGGCAGCTCACCGAGCGGTACACCTGCATCACGTTCGACCGTCGTGAGTCGGGCCGCTCGGGCGGGCGGGTCGAACGGCTCGGCTGGAGCGACTACGCCGCACAGGGGCGGGGCCTGCTCGACGAACTGGGCATCGAACGCGCCCACCTGATGGGCGGCTGCGTTGGCTGCTCGATCGTGACGACCTTCGCCGTGGCGTATCCGGACACGGCGGCCGGCATGGTGCTGTTCTCGCCGGCGGGCGGTCCGCGGTACCGCATGCTGCAGCAGGACCGGTTCGCCCGGCATCTGGCCCATGTCGCCGAGCATGGCCTGGCGCAGGTGGTCGCGCTGGCCCAGGCCGTGGACAAGAGCTTCAGCCAGGACCCGCGGGTCGGCCCGTGGAGCACCGTCATCCGGCGCGACCCGGAGTTTGCGCAGCGGTACGCGCAATGGGATCCGCGCCGTTACACCGCCGTGGTGACCGGCATGTCGCGGGTGCTCTTCGACCGGGACACGGTGCCGGGCGCGGAGCCGGAGGACCTGATGCTGCTGAACATCCCGTCGCTCATCGTGCCCGGGCAGGACGCCTCCCACGCGACGTCGGCGGCGCGCTACCTGCAGGAGTGCCTGCCCGGCAACGAGTACTGGGACGTCCCGGTGAGCGGGCAGACCGAGGACACCGCCGCCGGGCGCGTGCTGACGTTCCTCGACGCCATCGCGTTCTAGGAACTCCAGGGCAGCGGCTCGCCGCGTTCGAGCGCGGCGATCTGGTCCAGGCGGTGCTGGTGCCGTTCGCCCTTGAACGGCGTGGTGAGCCAGATCGAGGTGATCTGGACGGCTTCCTCCGGCGTGATCACCTTCGCGCCGAGGACCAGGACGTTGGTCTTGTTGTGCGCGCTGGAGATCTCGGCGAGGAACGGCGTGTGGCACAGTCCGGCGCGGATGCCGCGGATCTTGTTGCAGGCGATCGCCTCGCCGCCGCCCGTTCCGCCGATCACGATGCCGCGCTCGGCCGCGCCGGACAGCACCTGTTTCGCCAGGTCGGCGCAGAGCGGTGGGTAGTCCACCACGGCGCCGGCGTCGTGCGCCCCGCGGTCGTCGGCCTGGTGGCCCTGGCTGGTCAGCCACTCGATGAGCCCGGACTTCATCGGAATGCCGTTGTGGTCGGCGGCGATCGCGATCCGCATGGTGGTGTCCTTACGCGCTGAGTTCGTGGGTGGTGGGGTGGAACAGGTCCTCGACGGCGGGCGGCCGGTCGAGGATGTGCTGGCGTACCGCGTGGCCGATGAGCTGCTCGAGCATCGCGCGGTTCGGGGCGATGCCGTACGGCAGCGGATCCGCACCGGTGATCTGCATGACCTGCCGGTACATCAGGTCGGTCGCGGTCGGTGCCACGATCGCGCCGGTCGCGAGCCGGTCGACGTAGCGCCGCTTCGCGGCGGCGAACGCGTCGAAGACCGCGACCGCCAGCCCCGGGTCCGCGCGCAGCAGCTCGTCCTTGACGACCACGAGGTGGTTGATGGGGTACAGGCCGCGCTCGCGCAACGCCGCGAAGCCCGCCTCCTCGGGGTCCGGGATCAGCGGTTCGAGCGCGGGGTGGGTCGCCTCGATCCCGACCGCGGCGTCGATCCGGCCGTCGGCGAGCGCGGTGTCGAGGCCCGCGTCGAGCGGCGTCACGTTCGCCGGCGGGCGGTACTCCGCCACGTGCTCGTCACCGGTCGGCAGCCAGGTCACGCGGTCCGGGTCGACGCCGTACTCGTCCTGCAGGATGCCGCGGGCCCAGACGCCGGTCGTGACCGTGTACCCCCGGTTGACCCCGACCCGGCGGCCTTCCAGCCCGTCAGGCGTGACGCCGGAGCCGGTGGCCCGCACGAGGGCGCCGTGGTGGAAGCCGCGCACGAGGAACACCGGCAGGGCGGTGAAGGCTTTGCCGTGGGCCCTGGCGCACAGGTACGTCGTGACCGCCATCTCGCACACGTCGAACTCCAGGTCGCGCACCATCTGCCGGAACGCCGTGACGAGGACGGGGACCTCGGTGAACACGAACTCGTGACCGTCGGGCCGCACGCTGCCGTCCTTGAGCGCCTCGTTGTTGCCCTGGGTGCGTGTCACGGTCCTGAGCTGCATTGCCCCGCCCTCTCTGGTGCCGACCAAGCCCGGTGTGTTAATTATTAGACCATAAGACCAAGGCGAGGGAAGGGCAGCGGATGAGGGAACAGGTCCTGGCGGCCGTGCGGACCGGTCCGGGCACGACGGAGCTGCGTGAGTATCCGATGCCGGACGTCCCGGACGACGGTGCGCTGCTCAAGGTGGAGGTCGCCGGCATCTGCGGCACCGACGTCAAGATGTACGCCAAGCCGGTCGTGCCGGGCCCCGTCATCATGGGTCACGAGAACGTCGGCGTCATCGTCAAGGCCGGCCGGGTGTTCCGGGAGCGGCAGGGATTCGTCGAGGGCGACCGGGTCTTCGTCGAGCACTACGTGCCGTGCCGGCGCTGTGAGTGGTGCCACCTCGGCGAGTACCGCCACTGCGAGGCCACCGACTGGCGCACCAACACCGATGCCCGCCGGTACGGCTACACCTCGGCCGACAACCAGTTCCACCTCTGGGGCGGGTTCGCCGGCTACCTGTACCTGCCGTGGAACGCCGTGGTGCACAAGGTGCCCGACGGTGTGTCGGCGGAGCTGGCCGGCATCGTCACGCCGATGTCCAACGGGATCGAGTGGGCCCTGTTCGACGCCGGCGTCGGCTACGAGTCCACGGTCCTCATCCAGGGCCCCGGCCAGCAGGGGCTCGCGCAGACGGTCGCGTGCAAGCAGGCCGGCGCCTCGCTGATCATCGTCACCGGCACCACCCGCGACGCCGCCCGGCTGGAGCTGGCGAGGCAGCTCGGTGCCGACCACGTCATCGACGTCCAGCGCGAGGACGCCCTCGAGCGGATCATGGAGATCACCGGCGGCAAGGGCGTCGACGTCGTGCTCGACTGCACCGCCGGTGCCGGCGTCACGCCCGTGCTGCTCGGCATCGACGCGCTCAAGCGCCGCGCCGGCACCCTGCTCATCCAGGGCGAGATGGCGGCCTTCCCGGACTTCCCGGTGAAGCAGGTGACCGAGAAGGCGATCACCATCAAGAGCGCCCGCGGCCACAGCTACCGGTCGTGCGAGCTCGCCCTCGCGCAGCTCGCCTCCGGCCGCTTCCCGCTGGACCGGCTGACCACCCACACGTTCGGCCTGCACGACGTCGACCGCGCGATCCGGGCCGTCGGCGGCCAGAGCGGCGACGAGGGCGTCATCCACGTCTCGCTGCTGCCGTGGAAGTGAGGAGCCGGCCATGAGCGGCGTTGTCGTGCGCAACATCCGTCGCACCGACCGGTCGACCGTCGACGCGTTCGCGGGGTTCAGCGTGGCCACCGTCCACGAGGCCCAGGGCCGCACCGGCCTCATGGACGTGCGGCTGCGGCCGGTGTATCCCGGCGCGTACCTGTACGGCACCGCCGTCACGGTGAGTGTGCCGCCGGCCGACAACTGGATGATCCATGTCGCCGTCGAGCAGTGTCAGGAGGGTGACGTCCTGGTCGTGGCGCCGACGTCGCCGTCCGACGCCGGCTACTTCGGCGACCTGCTCGCCACCTCGCTGCACGCCCGCGGGGTGCGGGGACTCGTCATCGACGCCGGCTGCCGCGACGTCGCGGAGCTGACCCGGATGCGGTTCCCGGTCTGGTCCAGCTGCGTGTCGGCGACCGGCACCGTCAAGGAGACGCTCGGCGACGTCAACGTCCCGGTCGTCTGCGCCGGCCGGCTGGTGCGGCCCGGCGACGTGATCGTCGCCGACGACGACGGCGTGGTGGTGGTGTCCCGCCGCAGCGCCGCCGACGTCATCGAGGCGGCGAAACTGCGGGAGAAGCGCGAGGCGGTCTCCCGGGCCCGGTACGAGGCCGGCGAGCTCGGCCTCGACGTCAACGACATGCGCGAGCGACTGGCCCGCAAGGGGCTGCGGTACGTCGACCAGGCCCCGGAGGACTGATGATCATCGACTGTCATGGCCACTACACGACGGCGCCGGCCGCCCACCAGGCGTTCCGTGACGCGCAGCTGGCCGGTCTCGCCGGCCCGCGCCGGCCGGCGCCGGAGCCTGCCCGCATCAGCGACGACGAGATCCGCGAGAGCATCGAGACCACCCAGCTCAAGCTGTTGCGCGAGCGCGGGGTGGACCTGATGATCTTCTCGCCGCAGGCGTCCGCGATGGCGCACCACGTGCCCGACCCGGCGACGGCGGTGGCCTGGTCGCGGGCCTGCAACGACCTGGTCCACCGGGTGACGGAGCTGTTCCCGCGGCGCTTCGCGGGCGCGTGCCAGCTGCCGCAGACGCCGGGCGGCACCCTCGACGACGCGATCGGCGAGCTGCGCAGGTGCGTGACGCAGCTCGGGTTCGTCGGTTGCAACCTCAACCCGGACCCGTCGGGCGGGCACTGGACGGCCAAGCCGTTGACGGACCGGTTCTGGTACCCCATGTATGAAGCGCTGGTCGAGCTCGACGTCCCCGCCATGATCCACGTGTCGGCGTCGTGCAACCCCAACTTCCACGCGCTCGGCGCGCACTACCTCAACGCCGACACCACCGCGTTCATGCAGCTGGTGCAGGGCGACCTGTTCGCCGACTTCCCGACCCTGCGCCTCGTGATCCCGCACGGCGGCGGCGCGGTGCCCTACCACTGGGGCCGGTACCGCGGGCTCGCCGACCGGCTCGGCCGGCCGCCGCTGGGGGAGCACGTGATGCGCAACGTCTTCTTCGACACCTGCGTCTACCACCAGGCGGGCATCGACCTGCTGTACCGCGTCGTCGACGTCGACAACATCCTGTTCGCGTCGGAGCTGCACGGTGCCGTGCGCGGTGTCGACCCGGAGACCGGGCACCACTGGGACGACACCAAGCGCTACGTCGACAACGTCGGACTGGGCCCGGAAGCGCTGGCCAGGACCTACGAGCTGAACGCCCGGCGGGTGTACCCGCGCCTGAACGCTATCGCACCAGCAGTTCCTTGAGCGACACGTCGCCGGCAGCGGCCCGGTCGGCGGCGAGCGACGTGCCGTCGGTCAGCGCCCGGCGGACCGCGAGGTAGTCGGCCGGGCGGTTGACCGCGTTCACCGCGAGCAGCCGCCCCTGCCGGTAGTACAGGACGGAGAACCGCTCGGTGGCCGGATCGCCGCGGACCACCAGCTGGTCGTAGCCGTCGGCGAGCCCGGCGATCTGCAGCTTCAGGTCGTACTGGTCGGACCAGAACCAGGGCACCTCCGTGTACGGCCGGAGGCTGCCGAGCAGCGTCGCAGCGGCCACCCGGGCCTGCGCGACGGCGTTGGGCACCGACTCCAGCCGCAGCGGTCCCACGCCGGTCGCCGGGTTGTGCAGCACCGTGCAGTCGCCGGCCGCGACGACCGACGGCTCGCTCGTGCGGGCGAACTCGTCGACGACGATCCCGCGGTCGCAGGCGAGGCCGAGCTGTTCGGCCAGCTCGGTGCGCGGCTCCACGCCGACCCCGACGACGACGAGATCGGCGGGCAGGCGGGTGCCGTCCGCGAGCAGCACGCCGGTCACCCGGCCGCCCTCGCCGTCGATCCGGGTGACGCCGGTGCCCAGCCGCACGGCGGTCCCGCGGCGCTCGTGCGCGCCGGCGTAGAAGCCGGAGATGACCGGAGCGACCGAGCGTGGGATCAGCCGGTCAGCCGCCTCGACGACGGTGACGTTCCGCCCGGCGGACCTCGCGACCGCGGCCGCCTCGAGGCCGATGAACCCGCCGCCGATCACGACCACGTCGCGGGCCGACGCGAGGCTGCCCCGCAGGCGGGTGGCATCGTCGACGTCGCGCAGGTAGCACACGCCGTCCAGGTCCGCCCCGGCGAGCCGCAGGCGGCGGGGCCGCGCGCCGACGGTCAGGGCGAGCCGGTCGAACCGCAGCCGGCGCCCCGTGTCGGTGACCGCGACGCCCCCGCCGGCCGGCGTGAGGTCCAGGCGCACGACCCGTTGCGCCGCGGCGACCTCGATGCGCCGGTCCGCGTAGAACGCGGGGGTCCGCAGCGCGAGCTTGTCGAGATCGGCGGCGCCGGCGAGGAACTCCTTGGACAGCGGGGGGCGCTGGTACGGCTGGTGCCGCTCGGCGCCGACCAGAGTGATCGGCCCGTGGTGGCCGAGATCGCGCAGCGACGCCGCCAGCTGAACCCCGGCCTGGCCGGCCCCGACGACGAGCACCTGCGCGGTCACGGCTGGTCCTGGGGGATCTCGACGGTCAGCCCGTCCACCGCGTCGGTCATCTTGATCTGGCAGGACAGCCGGCTGGTCGCCCGCCGGTCGGACACCGCGAGGTCGAGCATGTCGTCCTCCATGTCGCCGGGCGGGCCGACGCGGGAGGCGAAGTCGTCGTCGACGTACACGTGGCAGGTCGCGCACGAGACGTTGCCCCCGCACTCGCCGATGATCCCGGGCACACCGTTGCGCACGGCCGTGGCCATGACCGAGTCACCGGCAGTGGCGTCGATCGTCCGCCGCGATCCGTCCAGGGCGACGAAGGTGACCTTGGGCATTGGCGGCTCCTCCAGCTGTACAGCGGGCGTCTAATGGACTAACCATACAACCTTCACTGCCACCGGTATAGCCCGGCGATGGTTGAACGGTAGAACCAATGGTCCTATTGTGGCGATCGTGGCGAACGCATCGTCAAGCCCCGCCGTGCCGCGCCGGACCGTCGCCCTCGGCTGTCGCATCCTGGCCAACGCCGGTCTCGCCGAGGACGTGCTCGGCCACGTGAGCGTGCGGACCGCCCCCGACCGGATGCTCGTGCGGTGCCGCGGGCCGCGCGAGGAAGGGCTGCTCTTCACCGTCGACGCGGACGTGCACGAGGTCGACCTGGACGGGCGCGGTGACCTGCCGGAGGGCTGGAGCGCCCCGAACGAGCTGCCGATCCACGCCGAGCTGCTGCGGGCAAGGCCCGACATCGACGCGGTCGTGCACTGCCACCCACCCGCCGTGCTCGTGGCCGGGCTGGAGGAGGTGCCGCTGCGGCCGGTCTTCGGGGCGTACCACATCCCGGCCGCCCGGCTCGCCCTCGCCGGGGTGCCGGTGTACCCGCGCTCGGCCCTCGTGCGCCGGGCCGAGCTCGGCCGGGAGCTCGTCGCCGCGATGGGCCCGGCCGACGTGTGCATCCTGAAGGGTCACGGCATCGCCACCGTCGGATCCGGGCCCCACGCCGTCGAGCAGGCCGTCGTGCGGGCGCTCAGCCTCGACGTGCTCGCCCGCGTCAGCGTCGAGCGTGCCCGGCTGGGTGACCGGGCCGCCCCGCTGGCGCCCGACGATGTGGCCGAGCTGCCCGACCTCGGCGCGTCGTTCAACGACCTCAACGTGTGGCGCCACCACGTCGCGCGGCTGCGTCTGGCCGGCCTGGGCCTGGACTGAGCGCTACGCTTCCGCGAGCCGGCGGGCCCTGCGCAGGTTGGGCAGGACGGCCAGCGCGGCCGCCCCCGCCGACAGCCCGGCCAGCAGCAGGCCCGCCCGCGCGCCCCACTGTTCGCAGACCCACCCGGTGATCGGTCCGCCGATCGGGGTGCTGCCGAGGAACACGATGCTGTGCAGGGCGATGACCCGGCCCTGCATCGCCGGGTCCGCACCGAGCTGCAGCAGCGTGCGGGCGAGGGTGTTGAAGCTGATGTTCGCCACGCCGACGCCCACCATCGCGGCGAGCGCGACGAGCAGCACCGGTGCGGCCGCGGCGCCGACGTTGACCGCGGCGAACACGCCCGTCCAGATCAGCAGCGACCAGGCCGTGACGCTGGTGCGGGACGCGCTGGCCAGGGCGCCGATCACGGCGCCGACGCCGAGCGCCGAGGTCAGCCAGCCGTACAGCTGCGGCCCGCCGTGGAAGGTGTCCCGGGCCAGCACCGGCAGGACCACGCGGAAGTTCTGGCCCAGCAGGGCGACCACCGCCACCAGGACCATGCACGCGCGCAGCTCCGGGTGGTGCCAGACGTAGCGCAGACCCTCCCTGGCCTGCCCGGGCACGCGTGGCGCGGCCGGTGGGCGCCGCAGCCGGCTGCGGTCCATCCGGGCGAGGCTCAGCAGGACCGCGGCGAAGGACAGCGCGTTGAGCGCGAACGCCGCCCCGACGTCGACGGTCGCGATGAGCACGCCGGCCAGGGCCGGGCCGACCAGGCGCCCGGCGTTGTGGATCGTCGAGTTGAGCGCCTGCGCGTTGACGTAGTCCTCCGGCTCGACCATCTCGGTGATGAACGAGTGCCGCGCGGGCACGTCGATGACCGTCACGAGACCGAGGGCGAGCGCCAGCGCGTACACCATCCACAGCGACACGGCGTCGGTGAGCACGAGCGCCGCCAGCGCCGCGGCGAGCACGGCGCTCACCGCCTGGGTGGCCATGATCGCCCGGCGCCGGTCGACCCGGTCGACGATGACCCCGCCGTACAGGCCGAGGAGCAGTGTCGGCAGGAACTGCAGGGCGGTCGCCACACCGATCGCGACCGCCGAGTCGGTCAGCTCGAGCACCAGCCAGTCCTGGGCCACCCGCTGCATCCAGGTGCCGATCACGCTCACCGCGTGCCCGGCGAAGAACCGCCGGTAGTTGGGCACCCGCAGCGAACGGAAGGTGCGGCGCGACGCGGCGCCGAGGCGCTGCGCTCCCGATGCCCAGAGTCCCCGCAACGCACCCTCCCGAGATTGGGCCAATGGTATTACGTTAGACCCTACGGTTGATTGATCTCCACGTCGAGAAGGGAGAGCAATGCAGGACGGAAGTGTTGCGATCATCGGGCTCGGGGCGATGGGGCTGCCCGTCGTCCGCCATCTGCGGGCCGCCGGGATCGAAGTAGCGGTGTACGACCTTGACGCGAGGGCCGTGCAGACCGCCGTCGCGCTCGGCGCGGTCGCCGCCGGCTCGGGCGCGGCGGCAGCCCGGCGGGCGCAGGTGGTCGCGGTCTTCGTGCCGACCGACGACGACGTCCACGCGGCGTGTCTGGCCGGTGACGGCGTCCTGGCCGGTATGGCCGCGGGAGCTGTCCTGCTGCTGTGCTCGTCGGTGCGGCCGGAGACCTGCGCGGCGGTCGCGGCGCAGGCACCGGCAGGCGTCGAGGTGCTCGACGCGGCGCTCACCGGCGGCGTGCGTGGCGCGGAGGCCGGCCAGGTGAACCTCCTCGTCGGTGGCGACGCCGCCACACTCGAACGCATCCGGCCCCTGCTGCGGCCGTGGACGGACGCGGTGCACCATCTCGGGCCGCTCGGGGCCGGCCAGATCGGCAAGACCGCGAACAACCTCGTGCACTGGGCGCAGATCTGCGCGATCACCGAGGCGCTGGAGCTGGCCCGCCGAGCCGGGGTGGCGGTGCCCGCGCTGCGGCGGGCGCTCATGGACGGCCCGGTCGACTCGCGGACCCTGCGCGAGCTCCAGCACATGCGCCTGACCTGGCACGCGAAGGACCTCGCGAATGCGGCCGTGCTCGCGGAGCAGGTCGAACTGGCCCTTCCGGTGGCGGAGACGGCGCGGGCCGTCATGCGCGGTATCAGCGTGGAAGACGTGCACCGCTTGTTATCAGGAGGGCCGCTGCATCCCTTGCCCTCGCTGTAACCTTCCGGTAAAACCGAGGGTACAAAGGTTAGTCCCTTAGACCAGTGACCATCGCGCTTGATCATCGGTGAAACCAGGAGGAACTGTGCGTGACGACTACCTACCCGGCGTGATCGCCAATGAGAAGCGCAACCGAGACGCCTCGGAGATCGCGGCCCGCGACGAGTTCAACCGCAAGCATCCGCCGATCAAGGGCCTTGTGGTACCCCATGACCTGCGGAAAATGGAGTTGCCCGAGCGGCCGTGGCGCAACAACCGTGGCCACTGGTTCGACCTGGCCGACTACGAGATCCTCAACGCCCACCTGGCGGAGCTCAAACCGGGCAGTGCCTCCGTGCGGCACCGCCACACCACCGAGGCCTATCTCTACATCGTGAAGGGCCACGGTTTCTCGCTGATCAACTACGACGACGACCCGGTGGAGGTCGTCGAATGGTCCGAGGGCACCCTCTTCGCACCCCCGCGCTGGGCCTGGCACCAGCACTTCAACCTCGACCAGGACGACACCTCCCGATACCTCGCGATCCAGGACACCGGGCTGCTGCGCACGATGCGGCTGCACAACATCGAACGCCACGGCGTCCAGCTTTCCCCCGAGCAGGGCGCTGAACTGTTGCGGGCGGCGATCGAGCAGGGCGCCGTGCACGGCGCCCACTCCCACGAGCACGCCTCGATCGTCGAGCCGGTCCAGGACCCCCAGGACCCCGACAACATCTGAACCCGCCCCGCACGGGGACGCCTTTGTCACGTCGCCGGACCCGGCGACGCCCCGCCCACCTCACACCCCCCGCGGGAGCAACCGTGCGACCTCGAAGACTCCTCCGACAGGCGGCCGTCGCGGCCGCCGCCCTCCTCCTTGTCACCGCATGCGGATCGTCGCCCACCGCCACCGGCGGTGCTCAAGACGGCGCCGCCACGGACGCCGCGGCGAAGGCCCAGCAGGTGTACGACCGCCTCAGCGGTCTCACCGGCGACGAACGTCAGAAGACGCTCGTCGAGCTGGCCGAGAAGGAGGGCAAGCTGTCGGTCTACACCTCGAACACCGACATCGACAAGCTCGTCGAGCAGTTCCAGAAAACCTACAAGATCGAAGTGAGTGTGTACCGCGGCAACTCCGAATCGGTGCTGCAGCGGATTCTGCAGGAGCAGAAGGCGAACTACCTCGGCGTCGACTTCATCGACACCAACGCCGGCGAGCTCAACGTCCTCAACGCGGAGCAGGTGCTCTACCCGTACAAGAGCGAGCTGCGCGACAAGGTCCGAAAAGAGGGCCTGGCGGAGGGCTGGACCGCCCACCGGTTCAACGTCTTCGTCATCGGCTGGAACACCGACAAGGTGAAGCCCGGCGAGGAGCCGAAGTCGTTCGAGGACCTGGCCGACCCGAAGTGGAAGGGCCGGGTGTCGATGGAGGTCGGCGACGTCGACTGGTTCTCCGCCCTCTACAAGTACTACCTGGATCAGGGCAAGTCCGACGCCGAGGTCCGTGACCTCTTCACCCGCGTCGCCGCCAACTCGAAGGTCGCCAAGGGGCACACCACCCAGGGTGAGCTGCTCTCGGCGGGCCAGTTCGCGATCACCGTCTCCTCCTACAGCCACACCATCGACAAAGCGTCCGCCAAGGGCGCCCCGGTGAGCTGGCACCCGGCCTCCGGCGCTCCCCTGCAGCCGGTCGTCCTGCGGCCCAACGGGATGGGGCTGATGAAGACGGCGAAGAACCCCGCCGCCGCGGTGCTGTTCTCCGACTTCCAGCTCACCAAGGGCCAGGCGATCCTCGGCGAGTCGTACCGCATCGGCTCGATCCCGCAGGCGAAGGACCCCCTTGCCGGGCTCAAGGTGATCACCGTGCCCGAGCAGGAACTGCTCAACGACCCGAAGAAGTGGGACAACCTCTACGCCGACATTCTCCGCTCCGGGCAGGAGGTCAAATGAACGCGCGGCCCTTCCCGCGGCGTCCCCTGGCCCGGGCGCTCGCCGCGGCCGTCGTGGTGATCATCTCCGTGGCCGGCTGCGGCGGGTCGCCGACGGCCAGCAACAAGCAGGCCGACAGCGGCCCGACCGCCGCGGAGAAGCTCTACGCCGAGATCGGGGCGCTGTCCGGCAAGGAACGGCGCGACAAGCTGGTCCAGCTCGCTGAGAAAGAAGGCACGCTCGACCTCTACACGTCCATGACCAGCGATGTGGCCGACGCCGTGGAGGCGGCGTTCACCGACGAGTTCAAGGTGGACGTCAACGTCTACCGCGCCGGGTCGGAGACCGTCCTGCAGCGCATCCTGCAGGAGCACGGCGCCAGCTTCCAGGGCAATGACGTGGTCGAGACCAACGCCAACGAGCTCTTCGCACTCAACACCGAGAAGCTGCTCGCCACCTACACCGGCAAGCAACGCGACGCGGTCCCGGAGGCCGGCCGGTTCGACGGCTGGACCGCCACCCGGTTCAACCTCTTCGCGCCGAGCTGGAACACCAAGCTCGTGCCCGCCGGGCAGCAGCCGAAGACCTGGGAGGAACTCGCCGACCCCAAGTGGGACGGCAAGCTCTCCCTGGAGGTGGGCGACTACGACTGGTACCTGACCCTCTACGGCTACTGGAAGCAGCAGGGCAAGTCCGACCAGGAGATCGACAAGATCTTCACCGGCATGGCCAAAGGTGCCAAGATCGCCAAGGGGCACACGGTGCAGGGCGAGTTGCTCTCGGCCGGCCAGTTCTCCGTCGTCGCCTCGAACTACTCGTACATCGTCGAACGCGCCAAAGCCAAGGGCGCGCCCGTCGACTATCTGCCGTTCGTCCAGCCGGTCATCGCCCGGCCCAACGGCTTCGGCCTGATGAAGAACGCCAAGCACCCCGCGGCGGCCATGCTCTTCGCCGACTGGTTGCTGGAGGAGGGCCAGAAGGTCCTCATCGAGAACGGCCTCACCCCGGCCATCGCCCCCGACAACGACCCGCTCAAGGGCGTGCAGATCATCCCGATCGACGTGAAGACGCTGATCGAGCACGGTGACGAGTGGAGCAAGAAGTACAACGCTGTCGTGGCCGGCGGCGAGAAGGTCGAAAGCAAGTAACACCCTCAGGAGACACCCCTGAGCCACCCTGACACCCCGACCGCGGGGCGCCGTCGTGCGGCGGCGCCCCGTTCCCGCCCCGTTCCAAGGGGGCGGCTGCCGGCGAAAGGTGCAAACATGACCACCGTTGCGCCGCCCGTGGTACCGGTCACCGAACCGGTCGCGGCCGGACCGAGACGCCGATGGTGGCCGAGCCCGAAGCTCGTCATCATCGTGGCTGTCGCGGGCGTCATCGGCTATCTCGCCCTGGTTCCTCTCTACTACCTCATCTGGGGCACCTTCTTCGACGACCACGGGTTCACCCTCGGCGGCTTCGCCCGGGCCTACAACGACAGCCAGATCGGCAGCCTGATCGGCAACTCGGTGTGGTTCGCCGGCGGCTCCGCGGTGCTGTCCCTCAGCGTCGGCACCGTCCTGGCCTACCTCAACGTGCGCACCGACGTGCCGTTCAAGGCGCTGTTCTTCGCCGCGTCGATCATTCCGCTGGTCATTCCCGGCATCCTCTACACGATCGCCTGGATCTTCCTGGCCAGCCCCGACATCGGCCTGCTCAACAAGGCCGTCGAACCGATCGTCGGCGAGGGCTTCTTCAACGTGTTCTCGATCTGGGGCATGATCTGGGTCGAGGGCCTGCACCTGTCGCCGATCGTCTTCCTGCTCATGGTCGCCGCGTTCCGCTCGATGGACCCGTCGCTGGAGGAGTCGGCGTTCATGTGCGGGGCGACCCGCCTGCAGGTGTTCCGGCTGGTCACGATCCCGCTCATCCGCCCCGCGATCGTCGCCGCAGTGCTGATCATGGCCGTCCGCGGCCTGGAGAGCTTCGAGGTCCCGGCGCTGCTCGGCCTGCAGGACGGCACGTACGTGTTCACCAGCCGGATCTACTTCGTCCTGCGGACCTACCCGCCGGACCTCGCCGCCGCCGGCGCGCTCGCGCTGGGCCTGCTGGTGCTCGCGATGATCGGCGTGGCCGTATCCAACATCGCCGGCCGGTCCGGCAAGTCGTTCCAGACGGTGACCGGCAAGGGCTTCCGGCCCCGGCCGATGGAGCTCGGCAGGTGGCGCCCGATCGTCGGCGCCGGGATCCTGCTGTACTTCTTCTTCACCGTCGTCGCACCGCTGTGCGTCCTGCTGTACACCTCGCTGCTGAAGTTCTACCAGCCGCCGTCGCTGGAGGCCTTCAGGTCGATGACCCTGGACAACTACCAGGAGCTGATGCACCTGTCGCAGGCGATGACGGCGTTGAAGAACTCGCTGTTCCTCGGCATCGCGTCGGCCACGATCGTGATGGCCGGCATGGCGGTCGCGGCCTGGGTCGTCGTGCGCTCCCGCATTCCCGGCCGGCAGCTCATCGACCAGTTCGCGTTCGTGCCGCTGGTCATCCCCGGCCTGGTCCTGGGGCTCGCGCTGTCGTTCGTGTACCTGCGCAGCCCGATCCCCATCTACGGCACGATCTTCATCCTCCTGATCGCCTACTGCACCCGGTACATGCCGTACGGCATGCGCTACGCGGTCACCTCGATGCACCAGATCTCCGCGGAGCTCGAGGAGTCGGCACACGTCAGCGGGGCCAGTTGGTGGCAGTCGTTCCGGCGGGTGCTGCTGCCGTTGCTGTCGCCCGGCCTGCTCGCCGGCTGGATCTACATCCTGGTGGTCTCGTTCCGCGAGCTGTCGAGCTCGATCCTGCTCTACAGCCCCGGCAACGAGGTCCTGTCCATCCTCATCTTCGAACAGTACGAGAACGGTCAGTTCACCGTCTTGTCGGCGCTCGGCGTCGTCATGGTGCTCACGCTCGTCGTCCTCGTCACCGTCGCGTACAAGCTCGGCGCCAAGGTCGGGCTCAAACAGGACTGAGCGTACGGAGGCCAATATGTTGCGCATCAACAACCTGGTGAAGAGCTACGACGGCGAGCAGCGCCGGCGGTCGCGGACCGCCAGAGCCGAGCCGGACCGGGTCTACGCCGTCAACGACGTCACCTTCGACGTCGCCGACGGTGAGCTCTTCACCCTGCTGGGGCCGTCCGGCTGTGGCAAGACCACGACCCTGCGCTCGATCGCCGGGCTGGAACGGCCGGACTCCGGCACCATCGAGGTCGGCGGCCGGGTGCTCTTCGCCGGCCGGGGGCCGGGCAAGGAGCCGGGCAAAGGGCCGGGCAGGCCCGTCAACGTGCCGGCGAACGAGCGCGGGCTCGGCATGGTCTTCCAGTCGTATGCGATCTGGCCGCACATGACCGTCTTCGACAACGTCGCGTTCCCACTGCAGGTTCGCCGGCGCGCCACCCGCCCCGGCAAGAAGGAGATCAACCAGAAGGTCATGCAGGTGCTCGCCACGATGGAACTGGCCGACCTCGCCGGACGGCAGGCGACCAAGCTCTCCGGCGGCCAGCAGCAGCGGCTCGCCCTCGCCCGGGCGCTCGTCATCGAGCCGCCCCTGCTGCTGCTCGACGAGCCGCTGTCGAACCTGGACGCCAAGCTGCGCGAGTCGCTGCGGTACGAGCTGAAGCGGCTCCAGCGCGAGCTGGGCATCACCTCCGTGTACGTCACGCACGACCAGACCGAGGCGCTCGTGCTGAGCACGTCGATCGCGGTCATGCGTGGGGGCAACGTGGTACAGCTGGGCCGCCCGCGGGAGATCTACGAGAACCCGAACTCGAGATTCGTCGCGGAGTTCATCGGCACGTCGAACTTCATCTCCGGTGTCGTCGAGGCGAAGGACGGGAGCTCGTACTCCATCCGCACCGACGACGGCCCGCTCGTCCTCGACGCGTCCTCCGACATCCCCGTCGGCGGCGAGGTGGTGGTGTCCATCCGGCCGGAGGCGGTCGAGGTCGGCCTCACCTCCCGGGCGGGCGAGGTGCCCAACGAGTGGACCGGCAAGGTCCTGACCCGGGCCTTCCTCGGCGAGGCCGTCGACCACGTGGTCACCGTCGGCCGGCACGAGATCCGGGCCCGTGGCAACCCGTCGGTGTCGATCGCCGCCGACACCGAGGTCTACGTGCGGCTGGACCCCGCCAAGCTGGCTCTGGTGCCGGTTGACTGAGCCGGGCCCGGGGGCGGGCCGATGAGCCTGCCCCCGGTCCTGCGCCACCGCGACTTCAACCTCTACTGGGCCGGGGTCATCCTGTCGCAGATCGGTACCCGCGGTACCGTCGCCGCGAACTTCTACCAGGTCTACGACCTCACCGGCTCCATCGCCTACACCGGGCTGGTCGGCGCCGCCCAGGCGGTGGCCCTGCTCGTGCTCAGCCCGTTCGGCGGTGCCCTCGCAGACCGGCTCGACCGCCGGCGGCTGCTGCAGGCGGCCCAGTTCGTCGCGTTGCTCGTCGCCGCGGCGCTGGCCTGGCTCACCCTTGCCGGGCAGGCACAGGCGTGGCACGTGGTGCTGTCGGTCGTGCTCACCACCGCCGCCGCGACCTTCGACCAGCCGGCCCGCCAGGCGCTGATCCCGGCCATGGTGCCGAAGGCGGAGATCGGCCAGGCCATCGCGCTGCTCAACCCGTCGCGGGAACTGGCCATCCTCGTCGGGCCGCTCATGGCCGGGCTGCTCATCACCGCCGGTGGTCCGGGCCTCATGTACGCGGTCGACGCCGTCACCTACGGCCTGCTCGTCGCTGTGCTGGCCGTCCTGCGGACCCCGGCGGCGACCCGACCGGCGGGGGAGCGGCGCTCGGTGCTGGGGTCCATTGTGGACGGAGCCCGGTACGTGGCGCACCGCCCGCTCATCTACAGCCTCATGGGCCTGGACCTGTCGGCAACGCTCTTCAGCGCCTACCGCGTCCTGCTGCCCGCGCTCGCGGTCGACGTCCTGCACGTCGGCTCCACCGGCTACGGCCTGCTGTCCAGCGCGCCGTCGGCGGGGGCGCTGCTGGCCACGTACTCGGTGTTCCGCACCGTCCAGCGCAGCCGCCGGCAGGGCCGGGTGCTGCTGGTGTCCACGGCGTTGTACGGCTGCGCGGCACTCTTCCTGGCCCACGCGCCGGTCCTCGCCGTCGCGCTCGTCGCCGCCGGCCTGCTCGGCGCGTTCGACGCGATGGCCACCACGATCCGCCACGCCGCCGTCCAGATCGACACGCCCGACGAACTGCGCGGCCGGGTCACCGCGTTCTACCAGATGTCGTCCCGCGGTGGGCCCGCGCTCGGCGACGTCGTGGTCGGCGCGTTCGCCGGTGCGGTTGGGCCGGTGGTGGCGCTGACCGTGGGCGCGTTCGGCCCGATCCTCGTCGCGGCCTCGTTCTGGGCGCGGGAGAACGTCGTCCGCTCGTACACCGGCATCGTCGAGCCGGCCGTCGAACCCGCCCCGGCCACCGACGCACCCGCCGGCTGATGCCGCGCAGCCCGGATCGTTCCCGGTCCGGGCTGCGCGCGGTACCCGTGTCCGCCCCGGCCTATCCGGTCGCGACGCCCTCGACGGCGGCGATCAGGTCCCGTGCGGTGAGGCGCCCGGGATCTTCTGCCAGGCCGGGATCCCGGGCCACGGCGGTGAGGATCGTCTTGCGCATCCGCCGCCCGTCCAGCCCCGGGCAGCGCCCGGCCAGCTCGGCGTGCAGCGGACCGTCCTCGGCGAGCGGCCGCAGGGCCGGCCAGAGCACGGCAAGCTCGGCCAATGACGAACCGACGATGCGGGCCAGGACGCCGGGGTCCGGCAGCGCGAGCTCCAGCAGCAGGTCAGCGCGGGAGAGCACGGCCTCGTCCACGGCGGCCGTGAAGTTCGTCGTCGTGAGCAGCAGCAGGTGCGGGCAGGCGGCCCGTACCGCGTCGAGCCCGGCGAGCACGGCGTCGGTCGCCCGGTGCACGTCCACCGGATTGGTCTCGAACGACGCCGTGCCGCGGCGGACCGCGAGGGACTCCACCTCGTCGATGAGGACGATGGTGTGCGGGCGCCGGGCGGCGAGCTCCGGCAGCGTCTCGGCGAAGAACCGGCGCACGTTGCGCTGTGACTCGCCGAGCAGCTCACTGGGGAACGCGTGCGGGTCGACCTCGACGAACGTGGTCGCGCCCCGGTCCGCGACCGCTGTGGCGGCGGCCTGCGCCAGCCCTTGGCACAGCGTCGTCTTGCCGGTGCCCGGAGGTCCGGAGAGCACCACCAGGCCGTGCGGCGGGCCGGACAGCGACCGCAGGGCCCGGCCGTGCCGCAGCACGAGCACGGCCGTGCCGAGCAGCCGCTCCTTCGTCCCCGGCGGCACGATGATCGAGTCCCAGGACCCGTCGTGGTGGTCGGCGGGCAGCACGTGGATGCCGCTGACCCCGGGTGGCAGGCGCCCCTCCACCGTCGTCGCCCGTCCGGTCCGCGGTCAGGGCCAGGTGGGGCGGGTGAGTTCCGGCCATTCGATCATGGTCGGGTCGCCGGCCTGCCGATCGCGGATCGCGGTCGGCGGCTCCTCGAAGAGCACCAGCGGGTCGCACAGCGCCCGCATCGTCTCCAGCAGGCTGTCGAACATGTGGATGCGGACCACCTTCGTGGTCCGCTCGGGGTGGTCGTTGAAGTGCTGGTGCCACAGAAAGTGGTCGACGACGATGAGGTCGCCCTTCTTCCACCGGTGCGTGCTGCCGCCCTCCGGCTCGGTGCCGAGGTACGTGTGCCCCTCGCCCTCGACGACGTACAGCCACGCCTCGCCCGGATGGCGGTGCATCGACTGCCCCCGGCCCGGCCCGATCTCGAACATCGCCATCGTGATCCCGGAGGCCTGGTACCCGATGGCCCGGTCGAGCAGGAACGTCGTGCGGGTGCCCCGCGGGGTGTTGACCAGTTCGAGGTCGTCCCAGCTGGTGTGCACCCGCCCGGTGCGGCGGCTGCGCTGTTCGCGGCCGAGGCGGCGGATCCTCCGCGCGTACGGGTCGTCACCGTCCTGGTGCTCGGTGAACGCCGGTCGTGCGGGCAGTTCGGTCGCCGGCGTGTGGCCGGCGTCCTCCAGGACGGCCATGCCCATCGTGTGGAGCATCGGCTCGCTGGAGAACGTCAGGTACCGGGCCGTCTCGCCGGCGTCGTTGCCGGAGCGGTGCCACGACCAGGCCGGCAGGTGCAGCGAGTCGCCGGGCCCCCACGACACCCGTTCGCCGTCGATCTCGGTCCAGCCCCAGCCCGCGACGACGAACACCATCGCGTCCCATGAGTGCCGGTGCAGCGTGGTCACCGTGCCCGGATCGAACTCGTGGACCAGGGCGTCCATGGTCCGGGTGGGCCGGTCCCCGTCGGCGCCGACGTAGACGCCGACCCGGCTGCCGCGCCCGCTCGGCGCCAGGACGACGTCCTGCGCCGTCACGACGTCACGGTGGTTCAGCCGCCAGTCCTCGATGAACTTCGCCCGGCGGCTCTTCTGGACGTGGTAGTGGCTCACGCCGGTGGTGGTCCGTGTCGTCACCGTCGACCTCCAGTGGGATCGTCGAGTTCGGGCCGGGCCGCCGCGGCCGCCGGCCGCGGCGCCGCGGGCCC